>VGNF01000009.1 GCA_016866195.1 Chloroflexota bacterium
GGGGCACAGCAGCGCAAAGGGTTTTTCCCGGATCTTCCTGACGACCGCCTCGATCAAGCCCTTTAGTTGAATTGCCTGAACCAACGCGCCGCCCAGTTCGAAGCGGCGCGTGATATTTTGAATGTCGGGGGTGATGGCGTTGAATCCCTCCGAATCGCCGGGGAAACCCGGACACTCGACCACGCGATCCGGCAGCAACGCCCAGCGGACGAATTGCATGCGCCCGGCGAGCCTCTCGGCATAATGGATGCTGGTATTCACTGCGTGATCCACGCCAAGCAGCAGAATCCAGCCATCCTCCTCGGCCAGGTTTCCAATCAACCCCAGCGGATTGTACAGGGTCTGGGTGTTCAATATCGCATCCAGCCCGATTCCGGTGAACGATTGAATGGGATGGGAGGAGCGCTTCGCCCCGGACCGTTTCCTTAACACTTCCGGCAGGGTTCCCATCATGGGATCCACCGGCATGTCGGGATGAAAGGGCTCCGCCATTTTATTGAGATCCGTTTGTGCGCCATACGTGATCCCATTGTTGGGCGGGCCGGTCTCCGGATTCAGCATGGTTTTGTAGGTGAAGGCCGGCATGATGAAACCGCGCGTGGATTCCAACAGGGCGTCAAGCAGGGCGTCCGCGCCTCCCTCGATCGGACCGAATGCCTTGAGCGAGGCGTGCGCGATCGCATACTGGTCCGTCAGACCGAGGGATTTCAAGCCCGATGTTAGTTCGGATGCGGAGAGCATTCCAGGTTATTCACCAGGAGAGGATCGTTCAAGACTGCTTTGCAGTCCTGCGATTGGTTTTGCTCTTTCGCAGGTATGCGATGAGGGCATTGATGGTTTTCTTTACTTCTGTAGCCTTTTCATAGATTTGTTTGAAAGTCAACTCGTTAACATACTTCCGATCCATGGCAAGGTATATTTCTGATTGAATTTCGCTCGCCGAACGGCGCGCATATTTTAGAAACACGATGAACTCAGCATCCGAACCGGCATCGAATCCCTCCGCGGCATTATGCATCACCGAACCAGCGGCGGCGCAGATTTGATCGCGCAGTTCAAAATCGCGCGAGAAACTTCCCTGGCCAGCAGCATCGTAGATCAGATTGGCCAGCACGCGGGCCTCCTGCCAGGCCCGCAAATCCTCAAATCGTTCGATCTTCATCCACTTCCCACCCTCTCGACCACGCGACCACCCGACCACGCGACCATCCGACCACGCGACTACGCGACCACCCGACCACGCGACCTACCTCCCCTTCCAATTTGGCTGGCGTTTTTCGATGAAGGCCTTCATGCCCTCCTTCTGGTCCTCGGTTGAAAACAACGGATAGAAATTCCGTTTCTCCGCCTTGAGCCCCTCCGTCAGGCTGGTCTCGAACGCGGCGTTGACCGAATCCTTCGCCATGCGCACCGCCAACGGCGCGCGCTCGGCGATCTCCTCCGCAAAGGCGATTGCAGCTTCGAGATAACCATCGACAGGGACCACCCGGTTGGCAAGCCCAAACTGCAGTGCCTCCGCGGCGTTGAGCGTCCGGTTGTTGATCACCATCTCCATCGCAAGGTGCTTGCCCAACAGACGCGCCAGGCGCTGCGTTCCGCCGGCTCCCGGGATCACGCCGATGGTGATCTCCGGTTGCCCGAACTTCGCGCTCTCGGACGCCACGATCATGTCGCAGGAAAGGGCCAGCTCGCAGCCTCCTCCCAATGCCCAGCCGGACACCGCGGCGATGACGGGTTTGCGGACGGCGCGGATTCGATCCCACGCCTCCACGTGCCCCTGGGTCAGCATGTCAACTGCGGAGGACTCCGCCATCTCTTTGATATCCGCTCCGGCGGCAAACGCCTTTTCGTTCCCGGTGACGACCAACACGCGAATGCGCTCGTCCTTGTCGAATGCCTTCAAAGCATCGAAGAGTTCCTTCAACATGACGGCATTGAAGGCATTCATGGCCTGCGTACGATTGAGCTTGACGATCCCCACCTTGCCCTTGACTTCCGTGAGTATGGTTGTGAACGACATGGTTCCTCCGTTTTTCCAATCGCGGTGATGATTATAAGGGATGTTCGAGGATGCTGTATAATCACGCCGTTTGAAAATCCCTTCGAACGGAGAACACTAGTGGCGATCCTGCTTCAAATCCACTCCGACCTGCGCTGGCTGATCGTGATCCTGGCCGCTGTCGCATTGGTCAAATTCCTGGCCGGCTGGCTGAGGGACGCTTCCTTCGGTCGATTCGACCGCATTCTGGGCGCGGCATTCAATGGCTTGATGGACCTGCAGATAACTCTGGGATTGATCATTCTGCTGTGGAATGGTCTGGTGGAGGATGCCGGTTTCACGCCTCGGCGTTTGGAGCACATGGGGGTGATGCTTGCGGCCGCAGTCATCGCCCACCTTGGATCACGCTGGAAGAAGAGCGGGGACAAAATCCGGTTCCGCAATTCGTTCCTTTTGATCCTGATCGTCCTGGGCCTGATCGTTCTAGGAGTAGCTCGGCTGCCGGGCGGCTGGAGCAGGTAATCCCCCCGGATCGAAGTTATTCGATTCGCGTGGCTTCATTGTGAAAAGGTTCCGCCGCCTGTCAACATGGGGGGGGCATGCTGATGGGAGGCGGCGGATTGACACCTAGATACCAGTAAAAGGGAGGGCAGGTGTCGATGAACAGAATATACCCCCGAATGAGAGCTGGGACCTTAGAATAAGGTTAGAAATTTGATGAATTTAGTCCTATTATTCCCGGTCAACTTCCCTCACCCTTTTTTCGCCTCGAAAACAAACCCATCCATTCCGTAATCTCCTCCTCGGACAGGGTTTTCAACTGCTCCTGCAAGGGTTCGGTCTGATGAGACTGTTGCAGCATCCTGGCGAATTGCTCAGAGGTGATCGATTCCGCGCGCGCTGCCCGGGCCGCAGCCTGGACCTCACGGTCCGAAGAGACCACGGTCCAATTCTTCGCGGCCGGTCCCATCTTCTGCAGCCGTGCGCGCATGGCTGAATCGGCGGTTTGTCCGATGCGGATGAAATGCGCTTCGATGGATCCCAACTTGCGGCTGCCGGCAAACCCTGGAGGCGCGCCATCGAAATACACCTCCACGGTGCGCCGCCTCCCGCGCGTGAATTCCTGCAGGATCGCGACCAGCTCCATCTCATCATCCGCTGAATCCAGGCGTAATCCCAGCCTGGGAATCAGGTTATGCCCGTCGATCAGGTATGGCATCGAGGAACAGTCACTCCAAACCGTGCCAATGAAATCTCAAACGGATTCCACCACCTTTGTGATCACTTGAAATTCGGGCGGATGCTCCAGGGTTTTCTTCACCTTGCACAATTCCGCCGAACGGACGAGCGCATCGTGGTATTGTAGCGGAAACGTCGGCGGCACCTGAATTTCGAGGTCGATCCTGTCCATCATGCCGGTCGCGGGGTTGGCCTGATTGCGCTGCACGATGCGGATTCCGTCCGTGGGCAGCCTGCGCTGGTTGCAGAACCCAAGCACGTAGATCCCCGCACAAGTTCCAATGGATGCCAGGAACAATTCGAACGGCATCGGCGCCGTGTTGGCCGGCGGCTGGTCAGTCATGACCGTGTGGTCGCGAAGATGCGCGTCCACACGCAATCCCCCGGGAAAATCAATAACCATCTCCATAAAAAGCCCTCCAAAATCTTGTTATGGTGTACCTTATTTGTGACAACCGGTTCCTCCTAAATTTTACCCCGCACCACTCCGAAACTCCCTGCGTATATAGGAACGTACAAGGAACGTATCCCGTGCGAAGCCACGATTCGATTGATATATAATGTACCCAGCATTTAAAAGGAGAACCAAATGGCAGACAAGAAATCCTCCGATATCGTGATTACCCAGCAAGGCGGCATGATCAAGGACATCCTGCTGCGCCTGAAGCTGATCCTGCGCCTGATGGGCGACCGTCGCGTGAACCTCTTCGCAAAGCTGATTCCCATCGCCACCTTGGTCTATTTGTTTTCTCCCGATCCTCTCATGATCCCGGTCATCGGGATCGTGGATGATGCGGCACTGCTCTGGCTGGGATCCTACATCTTTACCGAACTCTGTCCGCCGGAAGTCGTCCAGGAGCACCTCAAGGCTTTGGCAGGCAACTTGAAATCAGGAACGACGGACGAGGACGTGGTGGATGCGGAAACCACGGAAGTGAGCGATACGCCTGAAGATGAAGTGAAATAAATGAGACGTTTGCTGGCACTACTGATCCTGCCGCTGCTTGCCTGCAGCGGATCGAGCGAGATTCCCTCCGCAACGATCCCGACCTTCCTCGTCCCTGCAACCGAGGCGCCGCCCGCAGTGACTGAGACTGCTCCCGCGCCGGCGGTGAATTCCCCTGCGGCACCTCCAACGCCGATCCCAACGGTCCAGTTTTCAAATGCCCCGAATTTTCCGAACATTAACTTGTATGAATGGCGCCTCGTCACCAGCGGATTGATCCGCCCGGTGGACATCCAGGCCGCGTACGATGGAAGCGGCCGGCTGTTCATTATCGAAAAGTATGGCACAATCCGCCTCTTTGTGAACGGGACTCTTTTGACCGAGCCCTTCCTCGACATCTCCGATCGCGTGAACGACAGCAGCAACGAGATGGGGCTGCTCGGCCTGGCCTTCCACCCGGATTTCGAACGGAACGGATTCCTGTATGTCAATTACACCGGCCCCGGCGGGGATACCTACATCTCACGCTTTCAAGCCTCCGGGAACTCAGCCGATCCTGCAAGCGAGAAAATTCTGCTGACCATCGATCAGCCCTATCCCAACCACAATGGCGGGGCCGTGGTTTTCGGACCGGATGGGTATCTCTACCTGGCTCTGGGCGACGGCGGTCTGGCCGGCGATCCCCTCAAGAACGGACAGAATACGAATAGCCTGCTTGGGAAGATCCTGCGCATCGACGTGGACAACGGCGATCCCTACGCCATACCTCCGGACAATCCATTCGGTAACGAGGTCTGGGCGTACGGGCTGCGCAACCCGTGGCGTATTTCCTTCGACCGGCAGAGCGGCGATCTGTGGATCGGGGATGTCGGGCAAAACAAATGGGAGGAGATCGATTACCTGCCGGCCGGCTCGCCATTGGGGGCCAACTTCGGATGGAGCATCATGGAAGCCACCCATCCGTTCGACGGCGACGCGCGGGAGGGTTTGATCCTGCCCGTTGTTGAATACGGCCATGACCTCGGATGTTCCGTGACCGGCGGCATAGCCTACCGCGGAACCATGACCGAGTGGAGCGGCATCTATTTTTACGGCGATTATTGTTCGGGGACGGTCTGGGGCCTGCACCATTCCAACGGGAAGTGGGAAAACCGGATCCTGTTCGAGACGCGGGCCAACATCACGACCTTTGGCACGGACGAGGCGGGGGAGCTCCATTTTGCAGGCGACAATGGAAACATCTACATCATGGTCCGCAAATAAGGACATATTCCATCAACTAAAGGTTTTTTGTCACGCGACTTTGTGACGCCTGTCACTGGCAGGACAGACGTTTTCCTTTTAAACTGTTCATATCAGAGTCAGGAGGCAGGATGGCCGTTCGGGCGTGGAAGATCGAGAAGATCAAATACTGTGAGCACGCAGGTCACGAGATCGCGCTCGAGAACGAAGTGGTCTACCCACCCGAGTTCCTGCCCGACCAGCCGCCGAGAATCCTCGCCCGCCGCTGCTCCAACGTTTTGGAGTGCAACATGCTGGAGAAAGCGGCCTGCTTAATGTGCGGTACGAATCCTGACTTGGACCCTGTGTAAAAGAGCGACGAAAGTTGCTCTACCAAACTCTCTCCTCCCTCTGAGTTGGTCTAAAGGCTGCCCCGCGTGAGAACGCGGGGTATGCCGTTAATACGGCAGTTCCCTCAGAAAAGCCCGCACGCTCGCATCGGACGGCCGGGACTTGATCTGCCTGGGCGTGCCCACCTGTTTCAGTTCGCCGCCGATGACAACAGCCACGCGGTCTCCCATTTGCGCGGCTTCTAACAGGTTGTGCGTGACAAAGACCGTCGTGCGATGATCGCGTGAGAGCAGCCTGGAAAGGTCCTTCAACAATTGGGCGCGCGTCGGGGGATCCACGGCGGAGAACGGTTCGTCCATCAGCAGCAATTCGGGACCGAGCACGAACGCCCGCGCCAGACTCACCCGTTGAGCCTCACCGCCGGATAGCTGCCCGGCGCGGCGGTTCAGCAGGGAAGCCAACCCCATGGTCTTGGCCCATTTGTTCACGCGGGTCATGATCTCCTGCCCCTCCAATCCACGAAATTTCAATCCCAGCCCGATGTTCTCGCGCACGGAAAGGTCCATCAACAGCGGATCCTGAAAGACAAAGGCGATCATGCGGCGGTACTTCACATCATCCCACTCCCCCAGACTCGTGTTGTGAAAGGTGATCATGCCCCGCGCAGGCTTGATCAGATGCGCCAGTGCCAGCAGCAGCGTGCTCTTTCCGGCTCCGTTGGGACCGACGACCGCAAGCGTCTCGCCTCGGCGGATATCCAGCGAATCCACACGCAGCGCATCGATCTTTCCCCGGCGGATCAGCAGGTCGCGAATCTGGATCACCGCTTCACGCCTCTCTGCTGAATCCAGGTGAGGGCCAGGTTGATCAAATAGGTCAGGATCAAAAGCAGGGCGCTCAAGGCCAGGGCGCGCTCGAACTCGCCCTTGGAGGTCTCCAGCACAATGGCAGTGGTGAGCACGCGCGTCTGGCCTCGGATGTTGCCACCGACCATCATCGAGGCGCCCACCTCGGAGATCACGGAACCAAACCCGGCCATCAACGCGGCCAGCAAGGGCAGGCGCGCCTCGCGCCACAGGTGCAGGATCATCTGTATGCGTGAGGCGCCCAGGCCAAGCAGCTGCTGCTGCAGGCGCGGGTCGAGCGACTCGAGCGCGGCCGCGGTCAGGCCGGTCACCACCGGCGCGGCGATGATCGTTTGCGCCAGGACGATCGCCCAAGGCGTGTAGATCAACCGGAGGTCGCCGAGCGGTCCACTGCGCCAGAGCGACATGGCCACCACCAGGCCGACGACCACCGGGGGCAGTGCCATGCCGGTGTTGATAATGCTCAGGATGAATGAGCGGCCGCGAAAATCCCCCAGAGCCAGCCAGGTCCCGAAGGGCAGACCGAGCAACAGGCTGGCAGTCGTGGCGATCCCCGACACCTGCAGGGAGAGCAGAGTGATTTGAATGACTTCCCTATCGAAGGACATGGTGGTTTATGGTGATTCCGATCCTACAAAAGGGATAAACAACGGCTGGCCATACTCTTCGACTCCGTACTCGCGGATGATCTGCTGACCCTCCGAGGATGTGACGAAATCTGCAAAAGCCTGCGCGCCCATCAGGTTGACATGAGGCCATTTTTCCGGATTGACCGTGATCACATGATACACGTTCAACAGGATCGGGTCACCTTCAAAAAGTATGACCAGATCCACATTGGATCGATAGGCCAGGAAGGTGCCGCGGTCCGTCAGGGCATATCCCTGCTTCTCCGAGGCGATGCTGAGTGTGGCTCCCTGTCCCTGACCGGTTTCCAGGTACCAGTCTTTTCCCGCCGGATCGAGGTCCGCCTGATCCCATAAGGACAATTCCTTTACATGCGTGCCGGACTCATCACCGCGGGAGACAAAGGTGGAGGCGGAGGCGAATATTTCCTCGAAGGCCGCGAGGGCCGTCGGCTGCGCGCGAATCGAGGCCGGGTCCATAGACGGACCGACGATCACGAAGTCGTTATGCATCACCGGTCGGCGCTCCAGGCCAAATCCCTCCTGCATGAATTTCAATTCCGCCTGTGGTGAATGCAGAAGGACGATATCCGCATTTCCCTGTTCGGCAATCTTCAACGCCTGGCCCGAACCAGTAGCGATAAGGTTGACCTGGTATCCGGTTTGCAGAGTGAAAGCCGGCAGCAGCACATCCAACAAACCCGAGTCCTGTGTGGAGGTGGTTGAAACCAGGATAACAGCGTTTTCAGGTACGGCTTCGGAACAGGAGGCCAGAAGCAGGAGAAAAAGGAGGGCGAATTTTTTCATTCAACGCCGACGGGAAAGGGGCGACTACGCAAGCCGCACCTTCAATCGGGATGAATTATACCCTCACGGGCACATCGTATTACAAGCCCAGGTCCGCATCCGTCTTATCGGCGTCCGGGTAGAACAAAAGCTGGCCGAACTCCTCCACACCGAATTCGCCGATGACCGACTGCGTATCCGGGTGTGTCATGAACTTGGCAAAGGCAATGGCGCCATCATAGTTCACCTTCGGCCACTTGTCGGGACTGACTGCGATCACATGATAGACATTGAGCAGGCTTTTGTCACCTTCCACAAGCAGATCCAGTTGATATTTATCCTTGTTGGCAAGATATGTGGCCCGGTCGGTGAGGATATACGCGCTCTTTTCATTCGCGACGATGAGCGAGGCGCCCATGCCCTGGCCAGTCTCGATGTACCAGGCCTGACCGGCCGGATCAAGTTCGGCGGCTTTCCAAATCGCCAGTTCCTTCTTGTGAGTGCCGGAGTCATCGCCGCGCGTGATGAAGGGATCACCGGCTTCATAAATCGCCTTGAAGGCGTCTGCAGCTGAAGTCATTCCCTTGATGCCGGCGGGGTCTGCGGCAGGACCGACGATGATGAAGTCGTTGTGCATGACGAGGAAGCGGTCCTTGCCATTCCCCGCCTGCATGAACGCGACTTCGGATGACGGAGCATGCACCAACAGGACATCGGCATTGCCCTCCTCGCCCATCTTCATGGCTTCACCGGAACCGACCGCCACGGTCTGGACCGTGTAACCCGTCCGGTCCTGGAACATCGGCACCAGCATATCGAGGAGTCCGGAATCCTGCGTGGAGGTGGTGGTGGCCAGGATCAGGTTCGGATTGGCCGGCGCGGGGACAGGTGCCTCGGTGGGAATTTCGGTTGCAGGCGCCTGCGGTTCGGGAACCGGTGTGGCCTGGCTGCAAGCCGTGAGCAGCAGGGCAAGAACAAACATTGCTGAAAATGTATAGTGAGCCTTTTTCACAGGATTCCTCCTTGTGATTTGCAAGGATCGATTCGGCGTAGATTTTATCCACGCCAACCATGACACTGGACGCCTTGATTACGGCATACGCCTCCCTGCCTTCCCGAAGGTCCAGGTTTTCGACGGAGCTGTTCGTGATAACCGAGACGATCCATGTACCCCCGGGCAGTTCCAGCAGGACTTCTGAATTTACGGCACCCTTTGTTACCTTGATCACTTTCGCCTTCAATACATTGCGCGCGCTCAGTTTCATCTTTCGGCTCCTTATAGCGCTATTTGTTCTCCGCTGTGGGTGGTGACGTATCCCGTCAGCGACGCGGTTGCGCGCCTGAAATCGGCCGTCTGCAGATAATCAAGCACGGGGGCGAGGGCAGGCTCGTTCTCGCGCGGCAGGACCAGATCATAACGTTCTTCGAACAGGGGAATGAAATCCAGCCCATGCTGGTGCGCCGCAGCCTGCAACCCAAGAGCCATGTCCGCCTGGTCGTTTGCGACCAGCATGGCTGCTTCGCTGTGGGTCGACACAACCTTTTCATAGCCGTTGATCTTTTCAATCGGAATCTGGAGTCGTTTCAATTCACCATCCAACCACAAGCGGGTTCCCGAACCCGGGTTGCGGTTTACGAAGCGGGTGTTCGGCTTGAGGAGGTCGGCCATCTTTTTAATGCCTCTGGGATTGCCGGCGGCAAGCAACAATCCCTGCGTACGATGAGCCAGAGTGATAATTTCCACCTCCCGATCGGGAAACAAATGGCGGACATAAGGCGTGTTGTATTCACCGCTTTCATCCAGGAGATGGGACCCGGAGATCTGACACAGCCCCTTCCGAAGGTTGACGAGACCATCCAGGGAACCGACCGGCAGGCTGAGCAAGGTGACGTGGTTTTGGAGCAATTCGGCGATGCCCTCCAGCGCCAGGTCGTGGCTTCCGGAAAAGATGATGGCTGGTTTTTTCCCTTTCGGCAGGATGATCTCCTGTAAAAGCAAAGCGCCGGCCTTGGCATGGTAGAACTTTTCCGTCACCCTCCCGGTCTTGCGAACCTCTCCGACTTCGACCAGTTCCGCCTGCTCGAGCGCGAGGATGTGATGCCGCACCCAGGCGGGGGATTGGTGCATGATGTGCGCCAGCTGCGTGAGCGTGGCGGGGGAGGCCATCAGCAGGCGCAGGATTTCCAGGCGCCGCGCATCGGACAGGACTTTGATCTGGGTGAAGGAATCAAGCGGCTCGATTTTCTTCATATTGGTTAAGGATTTTCTTAATCGTGAGTCTAAGGGGGATTCGTATGAATGTCAAGTGAGAGCTCCGGTTGACACCGCTCCATGCCCGTGATATAAATCGCCAACAATTTACGGATTTGCTCATCCAGAGAGGCTGAGGGACCGACCCGATGACGCCTCGGCAACCGGTGGTCGATTAGTCATATTGTCGCGTAGTCTGATGGTCAAGAGACCGCGCGATTACGTGACTTCAAGTCCAAGCGACTAATTACGGTGCCAACTTCGGCGGATCGCAGGACGATGAATTTCGTCCAACCATCCGGGAGATGAGAGATGGCTTTATCGACGTCGCCTCTCAGCATGAGAGGCGATTTTATTGCATACACGTCATGATCCATACAGATAAACGCAACCTGGGAGTGCCGATGATCCAGCGCAAATACACCAACTGCCGCTACCTCGATGCCCTCGAAAAGAAGGTGCTTGTCTTCGACGGCGCCATGGGAACGAGTCTGCAACTGCAAAATCTGACTGCCGAACATTTCGGCGGCGAACAATACAACGGATGCAACGACTACCTTGTCATCTCGTATCCGCAAGCCGTGGAAAAAGTCCATCGCTCGTTTCTCGAAGTCGGCGTGGATGTGATCGAGACCGACACCTTCCGCTCGAATCGAATCACGATGAGGGAATACGGGTTGCAGGATCGCGTCATCGAAATCAATGAAACCGCCGCGAGCTTGGCAAGAAGACTGGCAGATGAATACTCGAAAGTTCCCTCATCCCCAGCCCTTCTCCCTCTGGGAGAAGGGAGCGAGTCCCCCTCTCCAACGGGAGAGGGGTCAGGGGTGAGGGAGCGCTTCATCGCTGGCTCCATCGGACCCTCGGGCAAGCTCCCCTCCACCAACGATCCCGAACTCTCCAACGTCAGTTTTGACGAACTTGTGGATGTATTCCGCGAGCAGGCAATCGGATTGATCGAAGGAGGAGTGGACGTCCTGCTCATCGAAACCTCGCAGGACATCCTCGAAGTCAAAGCCGCCATCCTCGGTTGTCACAAAGCCATGGACGAGACGCAGGTCTGGGTGCCGATCCAGGCCCAGGTCACGCTTGACACGACAGGCCGCATGCTGCTCGGCACCGACATCCACGCCGCGCTCACCATCCTGGAAGGCATGGGCATCGATGTCATCGGCCTCAATTGTTCCACGGGACCTGAGCACATGCGCGAGCCCATCCGCATCCTCGGTGAGAATTCCACGCTGCCCGTTTCGTGCATCCCCAATGCGGGCTTGCCGCTCAACGTCGACGGTCAAGCCGTCTACCCACTCGAGCCCGAACCGTTTGCGAACGACCTCCACGAATTTGTGACCAAGCACAATATTTCTGTTGTGGGTGGATGTTGTGGCACGACGCCTGCTCATCTTAAGTTGCTGGTTGACAGGCTGAATCAGTTTCCACATCCCAAGCGACCGGTTCACTCTACGCCTCAACTCGCCTCAGCCATGTCAGCGATCGCCATTCGGCAGGACCCCGCCCCCACTCTGCTTGGTGAGCGCTGCAACGCACAAGGCTCACGCAAGTTCAAGCGACTCCTGCTCGAGGAGGATTACGACTCCATTTTGGAGATCGCCCGTGAACAGGTCGAATACGGCGCGCACGCCCTCGACATCTCCTGCGCCGTCACCGAACGCCCCGACGAAGCCGAACTGATGCGCAAGGTGGTCAAGAAACTCGAATTGGGCGTGGATGTCCCGCTGGTGATCGATACCACCGAACTCGATGTGCTCGAGGTCGCCCTCAAGACCGCGCCCGGACGATGTCTCATCAATTCGACACACCTCGAAGCAGGCCGTGAAAAGGTCGATAAGGTTTTCAAACTGGCTAAGCAGCACAACGCCGCCGTCATCGTGTTGACCATTGACGAAAACGGCATGGCCAAGACGCGAGACAAGAAACTCGAAGTCGCCCAGCGCATTTACGACATCGCTTTGGACGGGCATGGCTTGCGCGCCGACGCGCTTGTCTTCGACACGCTGACCTTCACCCTCGCCACAGGCGATGCCGAATTTGCCAACTCTGCCATCGAAACCATCGAAGGCATCCGCCTGATCAAACAGCACCTGCCCGGCGTGATGGCATCGCTGGGCGTGAGCAACCTCTCGTTCGGCCTCGCTTCACAGGCCCGCCCCGTGCTGAACTCGGTCATGCTCTACCACTGCGTCCGGGCTGGCCTCGACATGGCTATCGTCAATCCCGCCCACGTCACCGCCTACGCCGACATCCCACAGGAAGAACGCGACCTCGCTGAAGACCTGATCTTCAACCGCCGCCCCGAAGCGTTGCAGCGTTACATCGAATACTTCGAAAAGGTCATACCCGCCACCGAATCCACCCTCGCTGACCCGACAGAGGGCATGACCGCCGAACAGCGCCTGCACTGGAAGATCGTTCACCGCAAGAAAGACGGCGTCGAAGCGGATATTGATGAGATTATCAACCGCTCCCTCATCCCCAACCCTTCCCCCGAGGGGGGAAGGGAGCCAGAACCCCCCTCTCCTACGGGAGAGGGCAGGATGAGGGCGCGCCAACACGAAATCGCCGTCCACACCCTCAACAACGTACTGCTCCCCGCCATGAAAGAGGTCGGCGATAAATTCGGAGCGGGTGAATTGATCCTGCCCTTCGTGCTCCAATCCGCCGAGGTGATGAAGAAGGCGGTTGCACATCTTGAGAATTACCTCGAAAAGAAGGAAGGTGTCAGCAAGGGAACGGTGGTCATCGCGACAGTCTATGGAGACGTGCACGACATCGGCAAGAATCTTGTCAAAACGATCCTTGCCAACAACGGTTACGATGTGATCGACCTCGGCAAACAGGTGCCGGCCGAGACGATCATCACCAAAGCGGTGGAAGTCAATGCCACTGCCATTGGATTGTCTGCATTGCTGGTTTCCACCTCCAAGCAGATGCCGCTCATCGTCAATGAACTGCATCGCCGCGGACACCAGATCCCCGTGCTGATCGGCGGCGCAGCCATCAACCGGCGCTTCGGACGTCGCATCCTGCAAACCGAGAGCGGGGAATTCTACGGGCCGGGTGTCTTCTATTGCAAGGATGCCTTCGAAGGCCTTGAAACCATGGATGTTCTTATCAACGCCGGGAAACGGCCCGATCTCCTGTCGAGAATCATCAAAGAGGCGGAAATGGAACTTGGTCGAGCCTCCGCTCACCGTTCGAACCTTCAAACGATCCCACGTTCAAGCGTTCAACCCGCACCGCTCACCCTCCCTCCCTCCAGATTCGGCATGCGCGTCGTTAAAAATATGCCGCTCGAAATGGTGCTCACCCACCTCAATATTAATGAGCTGTACCGGCTCTCCTGGGGAGCAAAGAACGCGCATGGTGTGGAATGGGAGAAACTCAAAACCGAATTCGACGAACGCCTTCAAGAAATGAAGAAGAAAGCCCTCCGGGATAAATGGCTCAACGCCCAGGGTGTCTACGGCATCTTCCCCTGCCAATCCGAAGGCGACGATCTCATCATCTACGACCCCAAGGATTTGGGGCTTTCCAACCCGCAACCATTGACGCGTTTGTCCTTTCCTCGCCAGCCCTATGATGAACATCTCTGTCTTGCAGACTACTTCGTCTCGGTTGCGTCGGGTCAATTGGATGCGGTCGCCTTCCAGGTCGTCACCGTCGGGCAGGAAGCCACGGAACGATTCGATCGATTGCAGGCTGCGCACGATTACTCCGAGGCCTATTTCACACACGGGCTTGCCGTCCAGGCCGCAGACGCAACGGCGGATTACTTGCATCAACACCTTCGGCGGGAGTTGGGCATCGCAGAGAACCAGGGCAAACGGTATTCTTGGGGCTATCCCGCCATCCCTGAACTGGAAGATCATAAAAAGATCTTCGAACTATTGCCGGCCGTCGCCAGTGAATTGGGCATGAGCCTGAGTGCCGCCCATCAATTGATCCCTGAACAATCCACTGCCGCGATCCTTGTCCATCATCCACATGCCAAGTATTATTCGGTAGGCGAAAGCCGTGTGGAACAGTTAATGAAGGCATGAGCAGTTACAGGTAAACAAGTACACAGGTACACAGGTAAACAGGTACTTGTCTACTTGTATACTTGTATATCTGCTTCCTCTGATACGTACACCCGCACACCGCACTCCTCATGAAGAATCGCTACACGCTGCTTCTCTTACTCTCCCTCACCATTTTCGGGGCGGTGATTACGCCGCACTTCGGCGAATCGTGGGACGAACTCAAGTTCTATAAATATGCGGCTACAGCGTTGCGCGCGTATCGGACATGGCCCACCGAGGGTACAGTTCAAACCTTTGGGAATACGTACGATGAATACGGACCCGCCTTTGTGAGGTTCGTTGTCCTTGCGGCAAAACCATTGCGGATCCTATTCATCGAATCAGATGCCCGGCATTACCTGTACTTTCTCACCTTTCTGGCCGGTGTATGGGCATTTTATGGGTTGTGCAGTCGCTGGCTATCCCCGGGCAGCGCTGCCTTTTCCACCCTGCTTTTTGCCACCCAGCCCTTGTTCATCGGTCATGCCTTCATCAGCCCAAAGGACATGCCTTTCCTCTCGTTCTTTCTGATGTCGATGCATCTGGGCCTGCGCCTGTTCGATCGGCCGCTTCCAAAGCAGAACCATGCAGAGGGTGCTCGGGGCCAATGGAATCTGTTCGTTCTCACCATCCTTTGGATGGCGCTTATCCTGATGTTGTACCTGTTCACCGATTCAGTGCATCGATGGATCGAAGACCTCGTGCGTGCAGCCAAAGCCGGAGAAACCAACCTCCTCTCCCTGATCGCCTCGGACATCGGGAAAGCGGAGGCAGCGGTTTACGTCCAGCGCTACTTCCTATTCTTCCTATGGGCGCGTTCGCTGCTCTTTCTTGTTTCTTCCGTACTCCTGCTGGTAGTCCTCCATCGTCGTGCCCCTGCTTTCTTTCATTCACTACCCGCAATCATCCTTCCGGCAGCAATCCTGGGTATCACCACCTCCATACGCGTGCTCGGTCCGTTTGCCGCGGTCTTTATTGCATCCCACGCCCTGCGGAAACACGGCCGGCAGGCTCTTGCGTCCCTCGCTGCCTACGCCATCCTCGCCGTCATCACCTGCTATTTGACCTGGCCGTACCTTTGGCCCAACCCGCTTGGTCATCTCATCGAAAGCCTGCTGGTCATGTCCCGCTACCCCTGGAATGGTCAGGTGCTTTTCAACGGCACGTTGCATGCTTCCACGGACCTGCCGATCGCCTATCTGCCCACGCTGCTGGGCATTCAGTTCACCGAGCCGGTTTGGGCTTTGACCGTTCTGGGACTGGCCGCGGCGGTCAAGGGTCCGGGCGTGAAGCGGCAGCTGTTGCCTCTCGCCCTCGTGTGGCTGCTCATTCCATTGCTGGGTTTCATCCTCGGTCGTGCACCGCTGTATGATAACTTCCGGCAGATCTTCTTCGTTCTCCCGCCCATCTTCATCCTGGCCGGTGCAGCCTTTGACCAAATCAGCGATGGCCGCGTGCGCATCGCGTTAATGACCTTGTGCCTTCTGCCCGGTCTGCTGGATGCCGTACGACTGCATCCCTACGAATACATCTATTACAACCGTTTCATTGGTGGTGTGAACGGCGCCTTCCGCAAATATGAACTCGACTATTGGGGAACCTCCTATCGTGAAGCCGCCCAAGATATCAACGAATCAGCACCCGCGAACGCAACGATCTGGGCGGATGGTCCCGCGCACATTCTGGAGGCCTATGCGCGCGAGGACCTTCGTGTGTATTCCGGTTACGAACCCGAGCGCGCCGATCGCTATGATTACGTGGTTTCGACCAGCCGCTACAACCTCGATCAGACATCCCATCCCGAAGCGGAGATTGTTCACATGATCAAGCGGGACGGTGCCATTCTTACTGTCATAAAACAGCCGTGAACACGGAGGAACGATGAGCAATTTTCTGGAACGCCTTGAACAGGGCACCCTGTTGATCGACGGTGCGATGGGCACCATGCTGCACGCGCGCGGCATCGGCTTCGATCAATGCTTCGACCAACTGAACCTGAACCAGCCGTCCAGCGTGGCCGATATCCATCGTGAATATATCGAGGCGGGCGCGCAGGTGATCATCACCAACACCTTTGGCGCGAATCGTTTCAAGTTGGGAAAACACGGTCTGCAGGAGCAGGTGGCTGAAATCAATCGCGCCGGCGTGGAGCTTGCCCGGCGTGTGATCGCAGCCTCCTACAAGGATGTCCTGATCGCGGGCGATGTCGGTCCGCTTGGCGTGCGGATCGCCCCCTTCGGTCGTGTGAAGCCCGAGGAGGCGCGCGCCGCGTTCGTCGAACAAATGCGGGCATTGAAGGAGGCCGGGGCAGATCTGATCCTGATCGAGACCATGAGCGATCTGTATGAGATCCAGGAGGCGATCCGGGCGGCCAGGGAATCGAGCACCCTGCCGGTGGCCGCCACGGTGACGTTCACGCGCGACGATCGCACGCTGCTCGGTGACGATCCGATCATGGTGGCCCGCACGCTGGCGCAAGCAGGAGCGGAGGTCATCGGTGTGAATTGTTCGGGCGGGCCATCGCAACTCCTGCGCATTCTCAAACAAATGAAGCAGGCCGTGCCCGAGGGAAAATTCTGGGTCAAGCCGAACGCCGGCTGGCCCGAGCAGGTGGGCGGGAGAATCATGTATCCCGCCGACCCGGAGTATTTTGGGGAATACGCCGTGTCTCTGCGCGAATCCGGCGCGAACGTCATCGGAGGCTGTTGCGGCACCACACCCCAGCACATCGCGGCGATGAAGAGGGCACTTGAGACAGCGCCGGTTCCGTCCGTGGATCTAATAACCATCCTTCCAGTTGACGAGCTCACCGAGGAACCGGTGGAACAACCGACTCAATTCGCACAAAAACTGGCGGAGGGGAAATTTACGATATCGGTCGAGATGGATCCGCCGCGCGGTCTCTCGACCCACAAGCTGATCGCCGGCGCCTCCCTGCTGCAGGATGCCGGCGCGGATGTGATCAACGTGGCCGATTCCCCCATGGCGCGCATGCGCATGTCCGCCTGGGCGGTTTGCGATGTGATACAAAGAAAGCTCGGCGTGGAAGTCACCCTGCATTTCCCCACGCGCGGGCGCAACCTGCTGCGCGTGCAGGGCGATCTGCTGGCCGCCCATGCGATCGGCCTGCGAAACATCTTCGTGGTGATGGGCGATCCGACCTCCATCGGGGATTACCCGGAGGCCATGGACAATTACGATCTGGTTCCCTCCGGTTTGATCAAACTCATCAAGCAGGGATTTAATCAGGGCTTGGATCATTCCGGCACGAGCATTGGCCAGCCGACCAACTTCTTCGTCGGCGCGGCGCTCAACCTTTGTCCGCCCGATCTGGAGAACGAAATTCGTAACCTGCACCGCAAGATGAACGCGGGAGCGGATTTCTTTTTGACGCAGCCAATCTATCGGCCGGAGGATGGGCTGAATTTGCTCAACGCCTATGAAGCCAGGCATGGAAAATTTGAAAAACCAATCCTGGCGGGGATTCTGCCCCTGGTCAACGCGAAGCACGCGAACTTCCTGCACAACGAAGTTCCGGGTGTGTTCATTCCCGAAGCGGCGCGCAAGCGGATCGAGGCAGCCGGCGGCGCAGAAAACGGGGTGAAGGTTGGGGTGGAATTGTCGGTTGAATTAATCCGACAGATCAAAAGCTGGGCGCATGGTATCTACATCATGCCGCAATTCCACCGTTACGACATTGTGGCGGAGATCGTGGAAGCGGTAAAATAGACAGTGGACCGTGGACGAGAGACGATGGTCCATGGTCAACGGTCCAACAACTATGCTCCTCACCATTGATCTTGGCAACACCAATCTCACACTGGGTCTGTATGAGGGTGATCAGCTCGGCGCGCACTGGCGCCTGGCGACGGATCACAACCGCATGCCGGATGAATACGGCCTGCAGTTCCTGGGCTTGCTGCAGAATGCGGGGAAGGCGACCACCGATCTTCGGGGGATCGCGATCGCATCGGTCGTGCCGCCACTGACCAGCCGCGTGGCACAGGCCTGCCAGGAATATTTAAAGAAGGAACCGCTGATCGTGGATACCGGGGTTCGCACGGGGATCAAAATCCTATACGAAGATCCCCGGGCGGTGGGCGCCGACCGCGTCTGCGATGCCGTCGCGGTCAACAGACTGTATGGCGGGCCGGCCTGCGTGGTGGATTTCGGAACCGCCACCACATTCAATGCCATTACAAAGGATGGGGAATACCTCGGCGGCGCGATCACTGCCGGAGTAAACCTGGCCGCGGAAGCCCTGTTTACGCGGGCTGCAAAACTGCCGCGCATCGACCTGCAGCGCCCACCTGCCGTGATCGGCAGGAATACCGTTCACGCCATGCAATCGGGCCTGCTCTTCGGATATGTGAGCATGGTGGAGGGCATGGTGACCCGCTTTCGGTCCGAACTGGGAAGCGGAATGAAGGTGATCGCCACGGGTGGATTGGCGGAAGTGATCGCCAGGGAAACCAGGGTTATTGATATAATCGCCCCCTGGCTCACGCTGGACGGGTTGCGCATCATCTGGGATCTCAACCAATAAACGATGAAGAAAACCGCATTATGGATCGTGGGGCTGTCTATTCTGTTGTCCGCCTGCGGGACGGGTCCTGTTTCGACTCAAACAGCCACGACGACCTTCACGCCTCCCCCGCCGACGGAAACGGCAACCATCACACCGACCTTCACCGCCAGCGCCACATTCACCTCTTCACCCACTCCGACCGCCACTTGGGTCTTTACCGGGCCGGATCATGTGATCGTGCCGATCCTGCTCTATCATTGGATCGCCGTCTCTCCTTCAGACGGCCCCTACTACAAGAGTCCATATTACGTCAAACCCGAGGTCTTCGAGGAGGAGATCAAGCTCTTGCACGACTGGGAATACACGACCATTACCATCGACATGCTGCTCAAAGCCATTACCGAGGGGGCGGAACTCCCGCCCCGGCCGGTATTGATCACCTTCGACGACGGGCATCTGAACAATTACACGGCCGCCTTCCCGATCATGGAGAAATACGGCTTCAAAGGCATCCTGTATGTCGTCGGCAACTATATCGGCACGGAAGACTACATGAACGCGGACCAGATCCGGGAGATGGCCGCCGCAGGTTGGGAGGTCGGAAGCCACAGCATGAGCCATGCGGATCTGATCACGCTCGACCCCCAGCGTCAACGATACGAGGTGGTTGAGTCCAGGGAGTTCCTGGAACGAAAGCTGGGGCTTCCCGTCAGGACAATCGCCTATCCGTTCGGCTCGAGCAATAGCAGCGTGATCGACTACGCTCATTTCGCCGGCTTCATCGCCGGCATGAGCCTCGGCTTCACCCATGACCAGGGAAGCGGGAACCTGTTCACCTTGCAGAGGCGCGACATCAAGGGCACATACAATGTGAAGCAGTTTGCGTCCTTCCTGCCCTGGCAGGGGGATCCGATCTACCTTCCCACCGACACCCCAACTCCCACAGCCACACCCACCCGCACCCGTATCCCCACCTGGACACCCGCCCAATGAACGATAAATGGTGAGAGTTGATGAGGAAGAACCTGCTTTTCCTTTTCACCCTGCTTCTATCCGCCTGTTCGACGATCGGCAGCGGGACGTACGAATCGCCTGACAGTGGTATCGATGTGCAGGTGCTGATCGGACCGATGTGCCCGGTGGTTCAATTTGGAACGGAGTGCCCCGACGGACCTTATCAGGCTTTACTGACGGTCATCGATTCAAGAGGGCGGGAGGTGATGCAATTCGAGACGGATGAAGGGGGAAGATACCGGGCCTACCTTGCGCCGGGGGATTACGTGCTCCGCCCGGAAACGCCCAAAGGCATGCCGCTGCCCTTCGCAGAGGAACAGCGCTTCACCGTCGAACCGCTGAAATTCACACAGGTCGTCATCCACTACGACAGCGGGATCCGCTGATCAGTTTTTACCCATCTCCTCATACGCGCTTGCGGGAATATCCGAAACCTTGTAGATGCGCACGTATTCCGCCCCGTTGAGGTAAATCTGTTTTTCCGGTTTGACGGCTTCCAAAATTCCCAACAAACTCCTGGATTCGGGCTGGTTTGCCTGTACTGCCATGTAAAGCACCAGGTAATCGGCTCCCTCCAGGTCATGGATGATGGAAGGCATTCCCGGTTCGCGCAGATAGACTTTCTTCAACACATCGGTTTCCCCCGGATAGAAAAACGAGAAGGTGCCCATCCCCGAATAGACATAGCAGCGTGAGCCCGCCGCGCCGGGTTTATCCGCCAGGTAGGCCGCCGCCAGTTCCAGGCCTTCCCCGTAACCATACGCAGAGACGGAAGTCACAAGACTGTTCTTGTACGTGAGGTAATACGGAAAATGGGGAACGGTGTACGCAATCTGCACGCCTGCAAGGACCAGTGCAAGCAGTTCCTTTAAATACAACCGGTCAAGGAAATTCCAGCGATCCCGCAACCACATCAGCAAATGCCCCCAACCGATCCCGGCGGCCACATCCAGACAGACAAAGCTGGTCAGAATGTAATGGGAGGTATCACGTCCCCGCGCAATGCCAAAGAGCAGGATGAACAGGGCCGCCTGAAGCAGAAGATACAGGATCGTTGAACGGACGGGTCCACCCAGCCGCTCCTGCCTTCCGAATACCAGGAACACGGCAGCCAGGATCAATCCGAGCCAGGAGATCGTGGTGGATAAGAATATCCAGATCATGGCATAGCTCCTTTTGCCGGCGAAATTGAAGGCTAGGTCGAAATTCGAGGGCTGCAGGTCCCCGGTTACATCCAAGCGCGCACCCTGAAAGGCATAGCTGAAGGCGTTGCCGTAGATCTCATAGAGCATCCTGCCCGGCGCCACCCACATCCCGGGCCATAAGGCCACAAAGACGATTCCGGCGACAAGGATCCAGATCGCAAGGGATCTAATCCCGTCCCAGATTCTGTGACGAACCGTCTCTGCTCCCGGCTTGAACATGCCGATCAACAGCATCAATCCCACGAGCGGGAGCAGGAGGATGGAGGAGGACTTGGTCAATTGCGCCAGCCCGAACGCCGCACCGGAGACCAGGAGATAGGCCGGCCGGCGATCCTTGTTCACATAGACCTGCATGCCCAGCAGCGAGGCCAGCATAAAGGAGGCGAGCATGGCTTCATGATTCAACAAGCGTGATTGGCCGAGGAAAAAGGGGGCATTCGCGGCAAGCGCGATACCGAGGAAGGCGGGGGTTTTTCCGACCAACAACTGAAGCAGGAACCAACCTGCCAAAAGCAGCACAAGGATGATCGCGGTCTGTACCCAGCGGCTGTTTCGCACCAGTTCGATGGCTTCCCGGCCATGGTCGCGCAGGAATTCCTCGAAGTGCGGCTTGCGCACGTCGAAATACCCCTGGCCAAATCCACGGTACTCGGGAAAGTAGGAAAGCATTCCCGCAGTGACCACCCAGGTGGTCGTCACCGCCGGGTGATAATCATAGATGGTATTCGCAAAATCGCGATGGGTGAGCGCATAATAATAATTCGAACCGGAGATCACCCACCAGGGCTCATCGATGGTAACGACCTTGTCGATGCCCACAAGATGGGTGGGGAGGATCAGCGCCGCCAGCAAGGCAAACACTGCCAGCAGTTTTATGGTTTCAGATTTCACAATTCCTCGGATTTCACCTGGAAAGAGATTCAAAGACACTCTCGGGCAGGGAGTCGACCTGGTAAACCATGACGTATTTGTATCCATCCAGCCGCACTTCATGAATGGGATCCGTGGCCGACAGGGCCTGAAGCAGCTTGGCATACTTTTCCAGCGCGCCCTGTGTGGCGTAATAGACTACAAGGTAATCCGCCGAGCGGATCGAATTCAGCAAATCCTCCTGATGGTCACCATCCACGTAATAGGGCTTGAAGCGTGTGGTTGTGCCGGGATAGAAGTAGGAAAAACAGCCGCGGGCGTAATACACCAGCGCAACCGAATCGCGCGCGCCCGGCAGCCCGGCCAGGTGCTGCGCCGCCAGTTCCAGTCCCTCCCCGTAAGCAAACTGGGGAAAATCCCTGTACCAGCCGGCACGCTGCAGGATGGGATTGCGATGAGTATAGTAATACGGGTAGTACGAAACGGCGCTCCAGACCTGGGCGAGGACCACGAGTGACAATGCCACTGATTGCAGGAGTTTCAGGGATTGCAGCCGATCGGCAATCCTGCCGATCGATTCATACCAGCCCAGGCCGCCCAACAGATTCAGGGACAAATAACTGGCCAGGATGTAATGAGGCGAGTCACGACCCTGAGCAAAACCAAACAATAGAATGAAGGCCGCCGCGCAGACAAGTAGAAGAATGAAAACCTGCCGCTGTTGGTGGGTCTGGCGCGGGTCGCGCGCGAAGGGCAGGATTAATCCCAGAATGGCGCCCAGCCAGGTCCAGGGGGTGGTCCTCCACAGGAGGATGGTGGTCAACGCCCGCGCGGCCCCCAGGTTTGCATTCAGGTTCAACTGGGAAGTTTCCACCTCTCCCGTAACTTTTAATCGCGCTCCCTGAAAGGCATAGCTGAAGGCGTTGCCGTAGACTTCATAAAGCATCTTGCCGGGAGCCACCCACATGCCCGGCCAAAATACGAAATAGGTGATTACGATGACCATCATCCATAACGAAAAGCCCCCTAGATGCCTGCCGGCGGCTCTCAAGTAGCCTTCCTTCCGATCCCGGATCAATTCAATCAGGAAGAGCAAGCCGGCCGGAAGGACCAGCGCAAGCGCGGAAGACTTTGTCAATTGCGCAAGACCTGCCATGACGCCCGCAAGGACGAGATAGATCACCTTTCGCCCCCGCGAGAGATAAACAGCCAGGGATAGCAGGGAAGCGATCACAAACAGGGAGAGCAGCGCCTCGTGATCCAGCAGGCGGGACTGGCCGAGAAAGAACGGGTCGAAAGAGGCAAACAAGACCGCAAAAAACGCGGCCGTTCTGGAAACCAGCTTCTTGAGCAGCACATAACAAAGCAGGAAGAGAATGACGATTACGAAAACCTGGATCAGGCGCGAGTATTCCAGCAGCTTGAGCGGATCCTTGCCGCGATCCAGCAAGAACGGATCCAGGACCCCCTTTTCATATTCAAGGTATCCCTGTCCCAAGCCGCGGTATTCAGGGTAGTAGAACAACATTCCGAGGGTGACCACCCACATGGTGGTGACAGCCGGCTGATATTCGTAGATCGTGTTTTCGAACTCCCGCTGTCCGAGGGCGTAATAAAAATTCGCCCCCATGCTCAGCCAATAGGGTTCATCCAGGGTGGAAAATGAACCGATTGCCGGCAGGCGGGGAGCAAACAGGGCGATGATCAAAACAAGGATGAGCGCCGGCTCAAGCAATCTCCTGCGATCCATGAAAAGGATTATACCAAGCAGGGATTCACCTATATCTCATGGATTCCCTGGGCAGTGGCGATATGTATGGGATGATTTCATTTCACCGCTGAGAACGCGCATCGTCCCGACACTTGCACCGAGCGCAAGTACGGTGTGTCCTTCGGGAGAGTTCGCAGAGCAGGACACAAGAATTTCTCTGCGTCCTGGCTAACTCTGCGCTTGGCTGCATGAAAAATCCACGGCATTTACCGCTCTCCACCCTTGGTATAATTTGCGGCCTATGAACAGGAAGTACCACATATGGACCGAGGGCTGCCAGATGAACGTGGCCGACTCGCAGCGCGTCGGTTCGTCGCTGGAACACCTCGGGTACAGCTTTACCGACCAGGCCGAGGAAGCGGACGTTATCGTCTTGAACACCTGTGTCGTACGCCAGTCTGCCGAGGACAAGGCATTGGGCCGGCTGTCCTCGCTTGCACCACTTAAGAGGAACAACCCGAATCTTGTGATCAACCTGATGGGGTGTCTCGTTGGGGTGCGCGGCGCGGAGAAACTGCGCGAGAGGCTTCCGTATGTGGATGTATTCTCGCCTCCCTCCGATCCCGGCCCACTTATCTCACATCTCACACAAGGTGAAGTTCATTCGCTGGAAAATGCCGAAACCGCCCGCCGCTTCCTGATGATGGATGAGGAATTGATCCTGCCAGCGATCGAACGGGGAAACCTGGTCAGCGCGCACGTGCCGGTGGTGTACGGCTGCTCGCACGCCTGCACCTTTTGCATCATTCCTTACCAACGCGGTGTGGAACGTTCCCGTCCGGTCGGTGATATCGTGGCGGAGGTCCGCTCGCTGGCGAGGCAGGGTGTCAAAGAGGTCACGCTGCTTGGTCAGATCGTGGACCGTTACGGAAAGGATATCGTCGATGGCCCGGACCTCGCCGGACTTCTGCGCCTGATCCACGAGATCGATGGGATCGAGCGCGTCCGTTTCCTGACCTCGCATCCAAATTACTTCGATGACGAGTTGATCCATGCCATCGCCGAATTGCCGCGCGTCATGCCGCACATCGAACTGCCGATCCAGGCCGGTGACGACGGAGTGCTGGCGGACATGAAACGCGGCTACACACAGCAGGATTACCGAGATCTGATCGCAAAAATCCGGGATCGGATTCCGGATTGTTCGATCGCGACGGATATCATCGTTGGATTTCCCGGTGAAACAGAAGAACAATTCATGGAAACGTACCGGGTCTTATCGGACCTCAAACTGGATGTCGCACACCTGGCACGCTACTCCACCCGCGAGGGGACCGTCGCCGCGCGTCGCATGCAGGATAACGTCTCAGATGAGGAGAAGATGCGGCGCTTCCGACTGCTGGAGGAACTGCAGGAAAAAATCGTCGCCGAGATCAATTCCAAATACCTTGGTGAAACCGTCGAAGTACTCTTCGAAGAAAAGGTGAAGAACCGCTGGCGAGGCCGCACGCCCACGAACAAACTGGTCTTCGTCGAATCGGATCAGGATCTGCGCGGCCAACTTCTCCCCGTTACGGTCACCTGGACCGGGCCGTGGTCCATGCAGGCAACGCTTCAGGAAGTGCGGACCGCTAATTCCATCGCAGTTCCATTATCATAACGACCTGCCTTGCATACCAGGCAAATTTCGAATTGTCCCGAGGAGGGAAACCCAAGGGCATAAGATAATGCCGCTGCGCGGCTGCTCACGCGATCTACGGGGGTTATAATTTCATCCATGTCCCTCTCGGAATTACTCAACACATTTGCGAACAACCTGCTGCCGGTCATGCTCGTCAGCAGTGCGGGATACGTCCTCGGGAAAGTTCTTACCGTGGATCCACGGTCGCTCGGACGGGCGGTTTTTTACATTTTCAGCCCGGCGCTGGTGTTCAACCTGATGACCCATAACGAATTAGACCTTGGGCAGGCACTGGCCACGGCCGGCTTCACCGCAGCGGTGATCTGCACCATGGGGCTGCTGGCATTCGTGCTGGGCAGGTTGCTTCAACTGGAGCGGCCTCATCTGCTGGCGGTGATCCTCACGGTCTCCTTTGGCAACTCGGGGAACTATGGTCTGCCGCTGGTCAAATTTGCCTTTGGGGATGATGCGCTTGCGGTAGCCTCCATTTTTTTCGTGACCACCACGATCCTCTTCAACACAGCCGGAGTGGTCATCGCCTCCCTCGGGCATTCTACTTTCAAGTCTGCCATTGGAGGATTGTTCAAGCTGCCAATCGTATACGGTGTCCTGTTGGCGCTTTTGGTGAGAGCCCTGGGAATCGTCCTGCCGCTCCCGCTTTCTCGCACGATCGAGATCGCCGCCAACGGCGCCATTCCCGTGATGATGCTGCTGTTGGGGCTGGAAATGACCCGCGTTCAATGGTCCCACAGCTTTCGCGCGCTCGGGCTGGGCGTGTTGAAACAACTGCTGATCGGCCCCCTCGTGGGTCTGCTCATGGCCGGTCTGTTCGGGCTTCAGGCATCCGCACGACAAGCCAGCGTGGTGGAGGCTTCCATGCCGGCCGCCGTGGCGACCACCGTGGTCGCTACCGAATACCGATTGCAGCCGCAGCTGGTGACGGCCATCGTATTCCTTGGCACACTGCTCAGTCCGTTGACGCTGACACCGCTGATTGTTTATCTCCTGAGGTAATTCAATGCAGTTCCCGCGGTACAGGGTATTGCCTCCCACCTCACGCTTGATCCTCGTTGTGACCCTGTTGAACATGCCGCCGCTGCATGGCGCCGTTCGATTATTACAGCAAACAAAGGATGCGCTCACATTGGAGGGCGCGAAGATTGTTGTGGATTATGGCAAGACGGTTACCTTCACCGCCCGCTTTGAAGCCACATTCCCTACCGAGCACGTTACAATCCTGCTGAAAGGACACAATGAAGATACCCTGCACGTGGAAGAAATCCCCGTCAACGCGGATGGCACGATCGAATTCATATACAATGCGGAACACGATCCCCTCCCGCCGTTTGGAACAATGCTGATTCAGGCGAGGGTCGATCTGGAAGGCGGCAGAATGCTCATCAGCGAGCCGATCCCATTTGCATACAATGACAGTCGCTTTCCATGGCAAACCATCAGCCAGGATGACTTGAACATGCACTGGTATGCCGGCGAGGCATCATTCGCGGCGGAGGCTTTGAAAGCCGCCGTTTCGGGCCTGGAATCGATCCGCAGTTTTTTCCCAATCACTTCCACCGAACCGATTCACATTTACGTCTATTCCAATCCGGTGGACCTGCAAGATGCGCTGGCGATGGGAGGCGAAACCTGGGCGGCAGGTCATACGCCGCCCGGCCTCGACGCGATCCTGGCCGCGATCGAACCTGGCCCGAATCAGTCCTTTGAAATGAACACGGAGATCCCGCATGAACTGGCGCACTGGGTGTTATTCCGCACCCTGCGGGAAGGTTACCATCGCCAACCGGTCTGGCTGCTCGAGGGCATGGCTTCCATGGCGGAACTTGATACTCCCCCGGATCACGCCTCGGCGCTGCAGGCCGCGCACCGAACCGGTACCCTGCTCCCTTTCACAGATCTATGCGCCTCGTTTCCGACCGACGCGGGCGGCGCCTTCCTGGCTTATGCCCAATCCCGCTCATTCGTCACCTACATCCGCAAAACCTACGGGGATGCCGTTCTCCTGCGCCTGACGCGGGCCTATCACAATAGAGGAATCCTCGATGGGACCAGCTGCGCGGTCGGAACCATCGAGGCGCTCGGCATGCCGCTGGGTCAACTGGATGAGAATTGGCGCAAGTCGCTCGCTCTGCAGGAGTATGACCCCAACGAGGTCCACAACCTGGCTCCGTTCATCGCAGTCATGGCTTTGATATTGATCGTCCCGCTCTGGGGTTTGCTGGAACAGACAAGCAAAAGGAGGAACCATGGACGGGGACCCACTTGATATTGCCCGGGTGCACATACGCGTCCGAGGCCGCGTGCAGGGAGTTGGTTTCCGCGCGCATGTCGGGTACTTGGCGCGTCAGATCGGAGTCAACGGCTGGGTGCGCAATGTGGGATGGGATGCGGTGGAAGCGGTCGCCGAAGGTGACCGGGCGCGAGTGGATCGATTCGTCGAAATGATGAAGCAGGGTCCGCCCGGCTCGCGCGTGGATGAATCTCAGGTCGAATTCGAGACGGCGCGAGGGGAATTCAGGGACTTTTCAATTGCAGCCAGCGTAGGTCATTGAAATCCAAGGCCGCGCTCCTTCAGCGAGACCCAGCGATCCTTTCCCACGCCGATCACGATGTGATCCAGCACTTCCACATCCAGACGCTCGCCGGCCTCCATGA
>VGNF01000010.1 GCA_016866195.1 Chloroflexota bacterium
AAAAAGATGTGCGTGTCCCCGACTGGCGGCGATAAAGGCCTGGCATCCCCGCGGCTGATGCACTCGCTGGATGAGATGCAGCTCCTCCAGTTTTTCCAGTGTTCGATAGACCGAAACCAGCCCCAATCCGGGGTGCTGCGCACGCGCCAAATCGTAGACCTCGAGCGGGGAGAGGGCGCGCTGCGCGGAGGCGATCAGTTCGACCACGGCGCGCCGGGCCTCGGTCAGACGGTACCCATTCTCCTGCAGTTCAGACAGCCAGAGTTCCGCGGTCATGCAGCTCTCCTGATATTGATAATCATTTCCAATAAGTATAAGCCAAAAAGGTAGGGAGTCAAGGTGATCCATCCCCTCTAGTAAGGCCAAAGCCACTTGGGGTTGTAACCGTACAGCCTGAGGTCGGTCACCTCGCCCGAGCGGACGTCGATCAACTGCAGGCTGGATTGAAGCGGAAATGTTTCGAGGGAGTAAAGGTCGTACAGCAGGAGATTCCCATCCGCTGACCAGTTCAGGCTGCCGTGCAGGACCGCCGGCGCATCGGTGAGCACGCGCGCATCCGTGCCATCTGTCCGCAGGACCCAGATCTGGTCGCCGCGCGAAACGGAAAGATCCCGACGCACAAGGGCGATCCTTTCGCCGTCCGGAGACCATGCGGCGAGGATGTTCTCGAAACCCGCGTCCGGCAGCAGATTCACCGACCGGCGCGACTCAAGCTCGTACGCAAATACCTGCGTGATGAACTGGTTATCCTGGATGAGGACATCGCGATACAACACGGAGGAACCATCCGGAGACCATTGTGCGGCGGATCCCAGGAGGTTCTCGATCTCACGGCTCTCACCGGATTTTTGGTTATACAGCCGCAGGACTCCCGATGAGGCGTAGCTGATCCACTTCCCATCCGGCGACCAACGAGGATTCGCTCCGGGCAGCTGCGCCTCCTGAAAGACTGACCGGGCTTCCCGGGTTACGATATCGAACCACCACAATGTCGCCAAACCGGTGGCGTTCTCGCTGGAGAGATTCAGATATTCATAGACCAGGTGCCTGCCGTCCGGCGACCAGACCGGCTGGGAGCAGGCTGCCTTCCCGCAATCCCAAATTCTTGTGTTCTCCATTGTGTCCAGGTCGATCATCCATAGCTCGTTTCCAAGGTCATCCGTCTGGAGGATGTAGGCTGCCAATGACCCGTCCGGCGAGGGGGCATAATCGATCACGCTGTTCGAGGAGATTGTGATAGCGCGTGGGGTGCCCCTTTTGTAGTCCGTGAGAAACACCTGCGTTACGTTGTTTTCGTCCTCCGCCAGGTACAGGATTCGCGCTTCCTCCTCGATCCCGGTCCCTCCGGCAAACAGGCTTTCTCTCGCCCGCACGTACGCGCCCCAGGTCAGACCAAACCCGAGGGCAAGCACCACCAGCGCGCTGACGATCGGCAGGACCGGTGCAAGGCGGTCGAAGAGGCCGATGCGGTCGAACAGGCGGCGGCTGTTCACCATCAGCAGACCGATCACGATCAACACCACTGCCAGACCCAGGCTGAAGGAGATAATCAACGCCAGGCCGAGCAGGATGCGGTTGATGGCTACGGCCACCAGCAGGATGGCGATCGCATCCGGGCAGGGAACGAGTCCGCCGCTCACTCCGAGCGCGATCAGCGAGCGCCAGGTGATGGCTTCGGGGATTTCATGCGAATGGTCATGCGAGCCTTCATGATCATGGTTATGATCGTGATCGTGTTCAAGGCTGCGCGCGTGAGCCAGATCGTGCGCCCTCGATTTCCGCCAGGGGTTGAACCTCTGCCAGAGCAGGTAGAATCCCAGACCGAGGATCAACAGACCCGACAGGATCTCAAGTATGGGAATGATGCTCGTCGGCAGGATGTACTGCGAGGCCGCGAGCGTGATCACACCCAGCAGGAAGACCGACCCGGTATGCGTCAGCGTGACCACACTTCCGAGTGCGATGGCGTGCAGAGTCGCCCCGCGTGAACCGACGAGGTAGGCCGCCACGACGGTCTTGCCGTGACCGGGCGTCAGCGCATGCAGTGCGCCGAGCACGAGCGAGATGCCCAGGGCAAAGGCGTAGAACCCGGGCGAAAACTCCTGCCGGCGCACGAGGTCCAGCAGCACCTCCTGGGGCGTGCGCTCCGCGAGTTCCGGCACGACCTGCTCCGCCGCTTGCCCGCCCTGCCAGGAGGAGATCGAGGGCATGCTGCTGTCCCAGCCGGTGATCAGCTCCACTTGGCCCGCCTGCGCAGGTGAAGGAAAGACCTGCGCCTGCAGCCGGTTGTTCTTTTGTTGAGGCGTTTGGAATTTCAAGCCATCGCCCGCCTGAAGATAAAACCAATTGAGCGATTTCCCCTCCTCCATTCCATTCGTGATCATCAATTGAAAGGGATTCTCTTGATCTTCGGGCCACGCGGCGGATAAATCCAGGGTGATGAACTCGTCCCCCGCCTGGAAGGAATTCATACCCCCGGGAAACTTCACTTCCTCCAATTGCAGAGGGAAAGGTTCGCCGTCGAGCGTGACCGAGAACAGGGAGGCGCGCGCTTTTCCCCATGCTTCCGCCTCCTGCGGGCTGATTGCTTCATCCTGGTCCGCATCCGCCTCGTACCAGATGAACGAGACCAGCATCGGCCCGGGCTTGATCTCCCATTGAATGGACAGGCCGTCCGCGTCGAGTGTGACGTGAATGGTGTGGGAGTATACATCCGCCGGGTGGGCCAGGGCTGGTGGGACCTGCATCAGGCAGGTCAAACCAAACAGGATGATGACGGGATGGAGGAGCTTCCTTTTCATGCGATAATTATACAAAACAGCGTGGGAGTCCATTTCGACACCCACGCCATATTTCGTTCAACTTCGGTCAAATGGTCCGGTATTCTCTACTTATTGCACAGGAATCCCTTCGATTGGATATCCTCTTGCGTACCAATCCTTCATCCCGCCCGCCATGCTGGTGGCATCGAACCCGGCCGCGAGCAGGATATCGCGCCCCTGCTGGCTGCGGTTGCCGGAGCGGCAGACCACCACGATCTCGCGATCCCTCGGCAATTCGGCCAGGCGGCTCTGCAATTGGTCGAGCGGAATCAGTTCCGCCTGCGGCGCATGATATTCGTCCCATTCCTGCTGGGTGCGTACGTCCAGCATGAAGGCTCCGCCTTGAATCTTTTGATAGGCGTCCTCCACGCCGATCTCCGCCGGCAGACCGCCAGCTACATCCCCGCCGGCCAGGGCGATCAAATAGACGATGAAGGCGATGAACGCCACGATCGCCAGCTGCATCGCCGGTTTGCGCAGGATTGGGAAGAGCACAGTGCGATTTCTGATCTTTCGAGGCATATACTCTCCTGAATGTGACTCTTTCCGAATTCAATGTTCCTGTGTGAGTCATTCATCTCACGTCCCCACCCGGAGCTCCTCCACAGGTGGGATGACAAGAGCGGAGTAGATTATTTACAAGTGCCTGGGTTGCTCATGTCGGTTGGTCTTGACTTAAAACGATTTCACCGCGGCATCCGGATCCGTGAACACCTCGAAGAACTGCTTCAACCCGACGGTATCCAGCACCTGGTCCACCGGGGGCTGCGGACTGAGCAGCTTTACGTGCTCGCGCGCCGCCTGATCCTTTGTCAGATCCAGGGCGCGGAATTTCGGCCTCCCCGAATCGCCGGCCTGCATGACCTGCCCGCTGAAGATCAACGACACGGTATGCAGGGCCATCAACCCGGCGCTGCTCATGTAGGGGACCTTTTCGAGATCGAGAAGCAGGTCACGCGCGCCACCATCGTACAATTCCTGCGCCTTCTTGATGACCTCCGTGTAATTCGATGCGTCCAGATCCCCCGCCAGATGCAGGACCGTCACCGAGACACGGCCTGACTGTTTGGAAACGCTGATCTGCATGATGTTCCTCCTCGAAGGATGACCGATCCCTCCGCATTTTACCTGAAATTAAATTCCTCATAATGGATGTTCCGCGGCGGGATGCCCAGTTCGAGGAATTTCCGTTCGAAGGCCTGGATCATCGGCAGCGGTCCGCACATGTACACGTGGTGCGCACGCAGATCCCCGCCGGCCTGCCGGGTGATCTCCTCGGCGGTCAGCGAGCCCCCCGAGGAGGAATAACGGATGACGGCATTCAGGCGCGGGATTCGTCGCGCGGCTGACTCGATCTCCTCGACAAACACGGCCTCATCTTGATGACGGACGGTGTAGTAGAAGCTGACGTCACGGTCCAGATCGGTTCCGAGATCACGGATGAACGACAGGAATGGCGTCACGCCGATGCCGCCGGCCACCCAGATCTGCTTCGATCCCCCCGAACGGTAATCGAACATCCCATACGCCCCCTCCAGGATCGCCTCCATCCCTTCCTGTAAATGGTGGAACAAATGACGCGTGAAGTCGCCGCTGGCTTTGATCGTCAGGCGCAGCACATCCTCCGCCGGGGCGCTGGAGATCGTGAACGGATGGGCTTCGTTCAATGACGAATCGCCCGGAAATCGAACGAACAGGAACTGTCCCGCGCGCTGCTTTTGAATCGGCTTGCCTTCCGCGCGCAGGGTCACCTCGGTCGTGGAGGGATTGGGATGCTTGACCGACTCCACCCGGTAGCGCACGTACTTGCGGAGGAAGCGCCCGAAGACCTCCGTGTATAGAAAGGAGACCGTCCCGAGGATGAAGAAGATCTGCGTCCAGTTGATGGCGATGAAGGCGCTGGGGGCGTTGACCGTGAGCGAATGGATGAAACCCAGGATGAAGAAGATCCCGATGAAGCGGTGCAGTTTCCTCCAGCCCTCATACGAGCTCCCCGTCAAACGGCTCAAAAAGGCGATACGAGGCGCAAGTGTGGGCAGGACGATGGCCGTGATCCCCAGAAAGGCGATGATCGCCAGGTAATTTCCGAGGCGCAGGTTCACCACGGTGATCGGCACGACCAGCAGATGTACAAATAAAAGCAGAAAGGCACTGGTGGATGTCCGCCGGTGGGTGAGGTACATCCGGTCCAGCCCGCCGAAGTACGGTTCGGCCCATTTCGGCCGCGTCGAAAGGAACAGCGAGAACGACATCAGGACGATCACCAGCGAGCCCAGCACCTCTCCGGCGTATGCCCGGGCGTAATTTTCCACGCCTTCCGCGAGCGGCGGGAAGACCAGCCAGACCGCAACGGTCAGCAGTACCAGAACGATCATGACAAGATTTCCAAGATTACTTCGCATCGAACTCCCTCATTCGATTACAGAGTGCTGCATAATATTTAAGTAGTCGATCATAAATACTTTTAATTCTGTCATTGCGAGCTGCGTTCGTTGCAGCGAAGCGATATAAGATTTTGTGAGAGGTTGCTCACTTGCACCGAGCGCAAGTACGGTGTCGTCGGGGAGAGCCCCTCCTCGCAATGACGATGCCCTTTTTATCATTCCTTTCGATCACCTACTTAGACTGTAGTTTCGATTTCCCATTTTGTTTCTGCCTAATCCCGTTAAGAAATTTATGCAAGAAGCAGCAAGTCCCGCAATTATAAACCTGCTTTTCGTTCCAGCCGCAAAAGCCGGTGGTCGATCTCCTTCAACCAGTGATTCCGCATATAGGCGGGCAGATCGGACTTTTCCACCAGCCTGCGCGCCGATTTGGTCCACTTCATCGAGGCCTTCAGGCTCCGTGTTTTATGTTCGTGATATTTCGCCAGTTCGATGTGGGCGTAGACATGACCCTCCCCCGCGGCCTGCTCCCATAATCGCAAAGCCTGCTGCATGTCCCCGCGCCGCTTTTGCAGGATGGAGAGCCGCTTCACCGCGAGACCGAAATCCGACGGCTCCAGCCCGGATTCGAGCCCGCGCTCGTACAGGCGCGCGGCCTCATCGCTATGGCCGAGGTCCTCGAACAACTTTCCCAACGCGATGAAATCCAGGCCGTGCTGTATGCGGCCGTCGTACGGACTGGCAGTCATGCCGCTGACGTGATTGAGCAACGCCGCCATCGCCACCACATCCATGGCGTTATGGTAGAAAACACCTGCCAGCGGACCGGCATCTCCGGAGCGCAGATAATCGAAATACAGCCAGGGGATCTCGTACCCGGGCACCTCCTCCGAGGTCCGCGTGAATTCGAGCACATGCTCCTCGAGATATTTCAAGGCGCGCGAGGGCAGGCGGTCGCGCCACAAACGACGCGCCAGCGGCAGCAGGTCGAGATGGGCATAATCCTTGAATGGCACGGGCATGCGATGCATGGAATAACGCGTCACCAGCAGCGGCGCATCGAAGGCCTTCCCATTGAAGGTCACCAGCGCTTCGCACGGCGCCAGGAATTGTGCCAGTCCTTCCAGCATGGCGGATTCCTCGGCGGGATCGCGCATGAAGAACTGCTGCAGGGTGAGCCGATCCTCGGCAAAACGCGCCGCGCCTACAAGGAAGGCGTATGTCCCCGTTCCGCCGGCCAGGCCGGAGGTCTCGGTATCCAAAAAAGCCAGCTTATTTAAGGGCATCTGCGCCAGACGCGCATCACCCGCCCATTGAGCGATCAGGGAAAGCGGGGAGCTCGAAAGCGGGGAGGCGTTTCCATGTTGATAGTCCTCACCGAAGATCTGCTCGGCGACGAAGACCTCCCCCAACGGTGTGGCGCGATAGGTTCCCTCCACAACCGACTCGATCGAGCAGCCGGCGCGGCCTGGTTGGGTCTCCTCACCCACTCCAGGCGCGGGAGGTACAAGATGCGAAGTTCCCACCTTCACGCCGAGGGCTTTGAGTTTATCCGTCAGGGAGGGCATGCGGCAATTCTATCCTCTTTCAAGGCGTATGCGCCTCCTTCAACGGGCTTTCCTGTTTAACATGCTGTATCGGCATTCATTCAAACCATGCTACACTTGCACGAACCCAGGGAAACCATGGAAGAAACCATTTCGAAAGAGCCGCGCCTGCCCTTTCTGACCAAGCTGGTGTACGGCAGCGGGGATTGGGGCACAGCCAGCTACGGTACGCTGCGTCAGGTCTTCTACGCCATCTTCCTGACCGACGTGGTGGGGCTCGAACCGAGGCTGGCGTCCGTTGCGGCGCTGATCGGGATCATCTGGGACGCGATCAACGATCCCCTGGTGGGCATGTTGAGCGACCGCGTGCGCACGCGCTGGGGCCGGCGCCGGCCCTTCCTGCTGATCTTCGCCATTCCCTATGGGCTGAGTTTCATGCTGCTGTGGTGGGCGCCTCCGTTCGAAAGCCAGGCCGCCAAAGCCCTGATCATCACCCTGGCGTTCATCCTCAGCGACACGCTCGAGACGCTCGTGGCGGTGCCGTTCTCCGCGCTGCTGCCGGAGATGACGAAGGACTACGATGAGCGCACCTCGGTCACCGGCTTCCGCATGTTCTTCAACCTGGTGGTCTCGCTGGTGACCGCGGTGACCGCGCCCATGATCGTGGAGGCGGTGCTGGCTTCCGGTGGAACCCAGCAGCAGGGCTACCTGCTCACCGCGGCCATCTTCGGCGGCATGGCCGCTGTCCCCTTCCTGCTGATCTTCTTCGTGGTGCGCGAACAGCCGCGTACCAGTTCGCAAGAGGAAATGCCCTTTTTGCACACCGTGCGCGTGGCCTGGGCCAACATCCCCTTCCGCTTTGCCACCATCCTGTACATGCTGAACTGGATCACCTTCGACATCGTCGGGCTGGGTCTGCCCTTCTTCCTCACCTATTGGATCGCGCGCGGCGACCTGCTGGCGCAGGTCATCGGGCTGCCGATCGAATCAGCAGTGTTTGCGGTGCTGCTGGTGACCGCGGTGGTTGCGCTGCCCCTGTGGATGTTCATCTCCAACCGCATGAGCAAGCAGAATGCCTACATCGTGGGCATGGTCTTCTGGGCCGCCGTCCAATTGGGGATCTTCGCGCTGCAACCCGGCCAGATCAACCTGGTGCTCTTCATGGCGATGCTGGCGGGTATCAGCGTTTCGTCGGCGCACATCCTGCCGGATGCGATCTTTCCGGATGTGATCGAGTGGGATGAACTGCGCACCCGCAGGCGTCAGGAAGGCATCTACTACGGCGTGAAGAATTTCATCCGCAAGCTGACCGGCGCGCTGGCGATCTTCATCGGCCTGCAGGCCCTGGGCTGGTTTGGGTATCGATCACCGCCGGTGGGCGCCACTCAATTCGCCCAATCGGAATCGGCGCTTATGGCCATCCGGGTTCTGATCGGCCCCTTCGGTGCGGTGCTCTTGTTCAGCGCCGTTCTGATGGCCTGGTTGTTCCCGCTCACGCGCGAGAAGCACGCGCGCATCCGCCGGCTGCTGGCCAGAAGGCAGGAGCGCGACTCAGCCAGACCCTGATGCACCGCCTCTCGTTCGGGATCAAATTGTTATACGGCTCGGGGGACTGGGGGATATCCAGCATCGGCATGATGCGATCCATCTTCTACGCGCTGTACTTGACGGACGTGGTGGGATTGGAGCCGCGCCTGGCCTCCTTCGGCGCACTTGCCGGGATTGTATGGGATGCAATTAACGATCCTTTGATCGGCCTGCTCAGCGACCGTTTAAGGACGCGCTGGGGACGGCGGCGACCGTTTCTATTGTGGTTTGCGATTCCCTTCGGGCTGAGTTTCGTCATCCTGTGGTCCGCCCCAAATTGGGAAAGCCAGGCCGCCCTGCTGACGTACGTCACGCTGTCGTTCATGATTTCGGATACGCTCACCACCCTGGTCGCGGTGCCTTATCTCTCCCTGACTCCGGAGCTCACGCGCGATTACGACGAGCGCACCTCGCTCGCAAGTTATCGCACCGTCTTCCAGCTGCTGGCCGCCATGACCGTGGCGGTCGCGGCGCCGATGATCGTGGACGCGGTGATCGAATCCGGCGGCTCCCAGCAGCAGGGTTTCATGCTGGCCGGGGCGGTCTTCGGCGGGCTGGGAGCCATCCCACTATTTCTGGTTGGCTGGTTCGTGCGCGAGCGATCGACGCCTGAACAGCAGGAATCGATGTCCTTTCGCGAGAGCCTGCGCGTGGCCTGGAACAACATCCCCTTCCGCTACGCGGCGGGCATTTACATGTTCAACTGGTCCGCGGTGGACATGGTCGCCGTCACGTTCCCATTCTTTCTGCTGTACTGGATCGCGGGCGGGGATTTGCTGGCAAAGATCCGCTTTCTCGGAGTGGACCTGGCGTTGGAATCTGCCTTCTTCGGAGTCCTGATGCTGACCTGCATCCTGTTCGTCCCGTTCTGGTTGTGGTTTGCGCGCACGCGCAACAAACGTGAAGCCTACATCCTCGGCATGACCGCCTGGGTTGTGGTGCAGGGGATGATCTTCACGATTCAACCCGGCGAGATCCCCCATCTGCTCTGGATCGCGGCGCTGGCGGGGATCGGCGTCTCGGCCGCCTATGTCATTCCGGATTCGATCCTGCCGGATGTGATCGAATGGGACGAATTGCGCACGCGCAAGCGTCAGGAGGGAATCTATTACGGCATCCGCACGCTGATTCGAAAGCTGACGGGTGCGCTGGTGATCTTTGTCACTCTGCAGCTGCTTGGCTGGTCCGGATACGTATCCCCGCCGCTGGACGCGGTTCAATTCGACCAATCTGATTCCGCCCTGCATATGATCCGTCTGCTGGTGTCTCCAATCGGCATGTTGATCCTGACCGGAACGATCCTGCTGGCGTGGTTCTATCCGCTCTCGCGCGAGAAATATGCACGCGTGCAAAAGCTGCTCACGCAGCGGCGGAGTAAATAAGGACATCCATCCCGTTCAGATTGCCGTAAGCTCCTGGTACACGCCGAAGACCTCCTTCATCACGCCCATGATCTCCCCCAGCGTGGCGTAGGCGCGCACACAGTCCAGGATGTGCGGCATGGTATTTTCGCTGCCCTCACAGGCGATGCGCAGCCGGTCCAGCGCCTGGCCGACGCGTCCGTTATCGCGCCGATTGCGCAGTGCCTTCAGGCGCGCGACCTGGCGGTTGTATCCCTGGGGATCCATCCTGAGGAGCGGAATGGTCAGCGGCTTGTCCTCGGCATAGGCGTTTACACCGACGATGCGGCGCACGCCGCGATCGATCTCGCGTTGATAGCGATAGGCGGCGTCGGCGATCTCACCCTGGAAGAAGCCCTTCTCAATGGAAGGGATCACACCGCCCAGTTCCTCGATGCGGCGGAAATACTCATATGCCTGGCGTTCGATGCGGTTTGTTTGCGCTTCGACGAAGAAACTGCCGCCCAGCGGATCGACCGTATTCGCCACTCCCGATTCCTCCGCCAGAACCTGCTGCGTGCGCAGGGCGATGGTCACCGCGTGTTCGGAAGGCAGGGCCAGCGCCTCGTCCAGCGAGTTGGTATGAAGGCTCTGCGTGCCTCCCAGCACGGCCGCCAGCGCCTGAATGGCCACGCGCACGACGTTGTTCTCCGGCTGCTGGGCGGTCAGGGATACTCCTGCGGTCTGCGTATGGAAGCGCAACAGCCAGGAGCGTGGATTCCGCGCCTTGAAGGTTTGCCTCATCTCCCGCGCCCAGATGCGCCGTGCAGCGCGGTATTTGGCGATCTCCTCGAAGAAATCGTTGTGCGCGTTGAAGAAGAACGACAGCCGCGGCGCAAAATCGTCCACATCCATGCCGCGGGCGATGCCCCAGCGCACATATTCGAGGCCATCGGCCAGGGTAAAGGCCAGTTCCTGCGCGGCCGTGGACCCCGCCTCGCGGATGTGATATCCACTGATCGAGATGGTGTTCCACTGCGGCACGGTTTGCGCGCCGAACTCCATCGTATCCACCACCAGCCGCATGGAGGGCGCCGGCGGGAAGATGAACTCCTTTTGCGCGATGAACTCCTTGAGGATGTCGTTCTGGATCGTGCCGCGCAGTTGATCGGGACGCACGCCTTGTTTCTGCGCGGCGGCGATGTACATCGCCCAGATCACCGCTGCGGGAGAGTTGATCGTCATGCTCGAGGAAACCTTGTCCAGTGGGATATCGCGCAGCAGGATCTCCATGTCCTCCAGGGTGGAGATGGCCACACCGCATTTCCCGAACTCGCCGAGCGCTTCCGGTTGATCCGTGTCGTATCCCATCAACGTCGCCAGGTCGAAGGCGATGCTCAGGCCGGTCTGACCCTGATCGAGCAGGTATTTGAAGCGCTGATTGGTCTCCTCGGCCGTGCCGAACCCGGCGAACATTCGCATCGTCCACAATTTGCTGCGATGCAGAGTCGGGTGAATGCCGCGCGTGAAGGGATACTCCCCCGGCAATCCGAGATCGGAAACGTAATCCAGGTCCGGGAGGTCCAGCGGCGAATACAACCGATCGACCGGTTCGGAGGAGGTGGTGATGAACGGATCGGCGCGTTCCGGAAGCTGGGACAGGGCTTTTTTCAGGGAAGTGCCCTCCCAGTGCTCAAGCGATTCTCTCACCTGATCCAGTTTGGTTCGATCGTACATGGAGCGCTCCTTCTGCCGGGATGAATCGATTATACCGCCACCCCTGCCGTCCTCACCTGCACCGCACCTGTCCTGACGGACGGTGTCAGGAAACGCACATGGTCCCCGAGCGTAGCGAGTGGGAGTGCGGTGCAAGTGTCGGACACCCCTCCAAATTCACAAAAATTGAGGGAGGCCGGGAGGGGCCTCTGGTATACTCCCGTCATCAAGGGAAACATGCCTCGTTTTGAAACCGACATCGATCCATGCGACCATATCACTGCGGACGCGATCGGCAATCCCGGCCAGCGCGTGTTCTACCTGCAGGCCTATCAGGACAAACGCACCATCACGGTCATCATTGAAAAGGCGCAATTGCAATCGCTGGCGATCGGCATCGAACAATTCCTGGCCCAGATCAGCCAGCAGAACCCGGATCTCGAGCAGGCTTCCGGCGACTACGTCGAGCAGGTGATGCGCATCAACCCGCCGGTCGATCCTTTATTCCGTGTGGGGGAGATCGGCCTTGGCTACGACAAGGAGCGCGACCGTGTGGTGATCTTTGCCAAGGAACTGCTCACCGAGGACGCCGACCCGGAATCCGCGGCCCAGGTGCGCTTCTGGGCGACGCGTACGCAGCTGCGGATGCTGGCGCGCTGGGGCATGGAAGTGGCCTCACGCGGCCGGCCGATCTGCCCGCAGTGCGGCCAGCCGATGGAGCCCGAGGGACATTTCTGCCCGAAAAAGAACGGGCGCCTGCACTAATCCACCGTTCCTGAATGAGCGATACGAACAAGATCAAGGACGCCCTGCAATTCGGCGAATACGAATTGAAGGGGCAATTCGTGCTTGGCTCGAACTACACCTTCCTGGTGGACGTGCATCACGCGGGAGAGGTGTTCCCTGCCGTGTACAAACCCAGCCGGGGCGAACAACCGCTGTGGGATTTTCCGGAAAACACGCTGGCGCTGCGCGAAGTGGCCGCCTACCTTTTGAGCGAAGCGCTGGGATATCGTTTTGTGCCGTACACCGTTCTGCGCGAGGACGGTCCCTTCGGCTCCGGCTCGCTTCAGCATTATCTCGAATACGATGTGGAATACCATTACTTCAAATTCACGCCCGAGGACCGGCAGAGACTCCGTCCGGTCGTGCTCTTCGACGTGATCGCCAACAACGCAGACCGCAAGGGCAGCCATGTCTTTTTTGATAAGGCTGCACACAAGCTGCATGCGATCGATCATGGGATCTGCTTTCACGAGGAGAGCAAACTGCGCACCGTGATCTGGGACTTTGCCGGGCAGGCCATAGCGGACGAATTGCTCGATCCCTTGACTCGGACCGAAGGCTGGCATGCCCTGTTTGAGCCCTACCTCAGCCCGGGCGAGATCGCCGCGATGATCGCCCGCGCAGACCAGATTCAGAAAACCCGCGCCTTCCCGCACCCGGCGCAGGACCGAAGGACGTTTCCCTATCCACCGATATAAGTGGTTAAGGGAGAGGCGTCATGTGCTGCTGATGCGTGATACACCACGCCAGATACAGGAGACCCCTCCATGCATTACAAACTCGCACTCATTGGATTTGGCAACGTGGCTCGCGCGCTGGCGCGCCTGCTGATTGTCAAGCAGGCTCTGCTCAAGTCCGCGTACGACATCACCTTTTCCTTTACAGGGATCGCCACGGGTGGCCACGGCCTGGCTGCAAACCCCGCAGGGATCGATATCCAGCAGGCACTCGAACTTGTCGAGAGCGGGAGCGACCTCTCCGCGCTATCCTCCATGCCGCTTACGGACCCGCTTTCGGTTATTCGGAATTCAAATGCCTCGGTGATGTTCGAGAACTCCCCGGTGAATCCTCAAAATGGGCAGCCGGCGCTCGATCATATCCGCGCCGCGCTGTCCCTCGGCATGCATGCCATCACCGCCAACAAGGGGCCGGTGGTGTATGGATACCGCGAGCTGATCGAACTTGCCGAATCCAAGGGAAGAAATTTTCGGTTCGAGTCCGCGGTGCTGGGCGGCGCGCCGGTCTTTTCCGTCTTTCGCGAGTCCTTTCCACTGGCGGAGCTCGCTTCATTTAAAGGCATTCTCAACGCCACCACCAACATCATCCTTTCGCGCATGGAGGGCGGCGAATCCTACGAGGAGGCGTTGAAATACTGCCAGTCCATCGGCGTGGCGGAGCGGGACCCCACCAACGACGTGGATGGCTGGGACGCGGCCATCAAGGTTGCGGCACTGGCAACCGTGTTGATGGATACACCGCTTACGCCGCAGAAGGTGAATCCCACTGGCATCCGCGGCATCACGCCTGAGATGATCGCCAAGGCAAAAGCCGAGGGGAAACGCTACAAGCTTGTCTGTTCTGCCGAAAAGGTTGGGGGGCAGGTAACAGCCAGCGTCGCTCCGCAGCTCGTGGACGCCTCCTCACCGCTGTACGGCATGATGAATTCCAGCACCGGCGTAACCTTCCGCACGGATGTGATCCTGGATTACTCGATCACGCTGTCCGAACGACCCGGCCTGCAGGGCGGGCCGGTGGAGACAGCCTACGGTCTGTTCGCGGATTTCGTGAATGCGGTGAAGGCATAGAACATGGCGAGCTCCCAAGCATAACAATAACTCACCCTGCGCAATTGCGCTTCGACTGCGGGCTGGAAAACCGCCCGCCCTCCGAGCTTTGCACCTTCGGTCTGCGCGTACTTCGCCCTCCGGAAGGCCGTTCGCCCCGCGAGGGCGCTGGCCCGAGACGGGGACACACCGTATTTACGCTCGGTCCAAGTGTCGTGACGATGTGAGCGGAGCGACCTACGGGAGCTGCATCCTAAGCGAAGCGTAGCGTAGTCGAAGGAGCAGTTGAAGGGTAAATAAAACTGCGTAACATCAGTCAATATTTTCTAATGGAACACCCCAAGCCCGAAGGAGAGTAAAATTGGGCTAGACTGCGAACCTCGTATGCCCGTCACCAAACAACGCACTTTGGATTTTCTCGAAATCGAGTGGGCCACCTACATCGAGCGTTTCCAGCGCTGGCCGGTGGAATACGGCCTCGAGCGCGTGCAGGAACAGGGTTACGAACGATTCCGCGACATGCTGGCGCACATCGTGGCATGGTGGGAGGAGGGTATGCCGGTCATCCCCGCCGTCGCGGAGGGACGCGAATACCAGCGCAAGATATACGACTTCGACGTCTTCAACGCCGGGGCGGTCGCAAAGTACAAAGATTGGCATGAGCAGGAATTCTTCATCCATTTTGAGAAAACGCGTCAAAAAGCCGCGGCAGATCTCAGGTCCATGAACGAAACGGCCTGGGAGAACCGCCGCGTGCGCGCCTGGGCCAACGGAATCTTCATTCATCACGCGCGCGAGCACCTTGTCGCCCTAAGTCGTTTCCTGACCCTCGACACGCTCGAGCACGAATGGGCCGGCTACCTCGATGCCTTTCACCGGCTGGAAGACAAGGAAGGCTTTCTGAAGAAACAGGGATTCAAAAGCTTTCACGACCTGCTGGCGCATGTAATCGGCTGGTGGGAGGAAGGCGATCGCATCATCACGGGCATCCTGAAGGATCCGGACTTCAGCTGGGATGAAAAGGATGCCGATGTGTTCAATGCCGAATTGGTTCAGGAATATCAGAACGTCCCTGAGGCGGAAGTGTACAGATTGTTCGAGAGCAAACGTCAGGAGTATATTAAGCGAATGCAGGCGCTGCCTGAGCAAGCCTTTTCCCACCGCGACATCGAAGCCTGGCTCGCCGCCGATGTCGTCGGGCATTTCGATGATCATGCCATTCCACAGTAGACCATGAATCACATCGTTTACCTCGCCCTCGGGAGCAATCTCGAAAACCGGTTCGCCAATCTCAAGGCGGCCGTCAACAACCTCACGCCGCAATTGACGGTGAAGAAAAAATCCAGCGTGTATGAAACACCGCCGTGGGGCTTCGAAGACCAGCCCAAATTTCTCAACCAGGTGGTCATGGCGGAAACCTACCTGGATCCGGAGGCGCTGCTCAAACACCTCAAACGTCTCGAGACCGCCCTCGGCCGCACTCCCAGCTTCGAGAACGGGCCGCGGCTGATCGACGTGGATATCCTGTTCTTCGACGACCTGTCGCTCAACACGCCGGAATTGCAGCTTCCGCATCCCCGCTTGCACGAACGCGCCTTCGTGCTCGTCCCGCTGGCGGAGATCGCGCCCAAGCTGATGCACCCCAAGATGAAAAAAACCATCAAGGAGCTTTTGACCAAGGTGGACCGCAAGGGCGTCCGCAAAATCAAAAGGATTGGATCATGAAGATCGTTCGATACCGATCCGGCAGCGAGGACCCCAAATACGGCTGGCTGCTGGAGGACAAGGTGGGGGAAGTTCAGGGGGATGTCTTCGGAGAATACCGCCGGCGGGAGGCGAAAATCCCGCTGGCAGACGTGACATTGACCGCTCCTTGCGAACCGAGCAAGATCGTATGCGTGGGCCGCAACTACGTGGATCATGCCAGAGAGCTTGGCAACGATGTCCCGCAGGTCCCGCTGATCTTCATGAAGCCGCCTTCCTCGATCATCGCCAACGGTGAAACGATCGTACTGCCACCGCAATCCAAACAGGTGGAGCACGAGGCCGAGCTGGTGGCTGTGATCGGTACGCGCGGCCGGGACATCACCCCGGAGGACGCCCGAAAATTCATCTTCGGCTACACTGCGGGCAACGATATCACTGCGCGCGACCTGCAGAGGACCGATGAACAATGGACGCGTGCCAAGGGATTCGACACCTTCTGCTCCTTCGGCCCATGGATCGACACCGAATTTGACCCGTCCGATGCGGTGGTCACCTGCCGCGTGAACGGTCAGATGAGGCAGATGGCTTCCACACGCGACATGGTCTTTAACGTCGGCACCCTGATCGCTTATGTGTCATCGATTATGACGCTCATGCCCGGCGACCTGCTCTTCACCGGCACGCCAGCCGGAGTGGGCGAGTTGAAGTCCGGCGATGTGGTGGAGGTGGAGATCGAAGGGATGGGAAAGTTGAGCAACCCGGTCCGATAAGAATCAGGGCTGTAATTCCTGAAAAGCCGGGCAGATTCATCGCTCAGCCAGCATGGTATACTCACCCGCAGACACAGCGGGCACACTCAGGCACTCCCATGCGATTGACAAAGAACCTGCGAGACGATCAGGAAAACATCCGGCGGTTTCTGGCCGCGCTGGGCGGCGCGGCGGTCGAGCTCGGACACACGAAAAAAGCCCGCCCCAGCTTTTTCATTTTCGCCCATTCATTCATCTCGGAATACGTGGAGGTGTTCTTCAAGAAGGAAGAACTGCTGATTCAGGCCCTGACCGACGGGGGATTCCCGCTGGAAGAGGGCCCGATTCATCTGATGCGCACCGATCAGAAGAAAAGCCGCGAGGCCGCCGACCTGATGATCAACTCCGCAAAAACCTGGCAGTCCGGGGACAACAAAGCGCGCACCGAGGTGGGTTGGGCGGCGAGCGGGTATGCCTCGGTACTCCGCGGGCACCTCGACCGCCTCAAGACCCTGATCTTCCCCCTGCTGGATCAAACCCTCTCGGAGGAGGATGAATATCGCATCCTGGAGGGATTGACGAATATCGTCTTCGAAGGCACGATGAAGAATGACACGGAGAAGTACACCAAGATCATCGAATCGCTCGAGGATGAGCTCAGTGACTGGAAGTAGCCTTACGCTGAATCATTTCAGCGGGCGGACAGAGTCCGCCCTTTTTATTCCGCCCCAGGCAGGCAAAATATTCAAAATTACCCTGTTGCAAGCATGTCATTGCGAGATCCCGAAAGGGTCGTGGCCATCACAGCGCAGGCGCAAGATGAGATTGCCACGCTCGCTATTGCTCGCTCGCAATGACACAGGCAAATTTAATCTTTTCATTGCAACAAAGCAATTCAAGGCCACTATTCCCTAGGGTGTGTATGCAAAATTACCTTTTGTGTCATTCTGCCTGCACAGTGCCGCAGGCACATGTGAGGAGCGGAGCGACGAAGAATCTCGGATTACGGGCTAAGTCCCTGTTAAAGTTCGAGATTCTTCGCTCCTTTCAGTCGCTCAGAATGACACGGTTCAAATATGCATACAGACCTTAACTAAATTACCCTCTCCGGCACGGAGGGAAAGGTGCAAATCATGCAAGCCTACGAACTTTCCCAACTCCTCTCCCAGCAAAAAGACTCGAACCAACTGTATCTGGAATTCCTTAAAGTCCCCGACTTGAGCATTGGATTGTACATCCTGCCGGCCGGCGGGACCGATCCACAAAGCCCACACACGGAAGATGAGGTGTATTACGTGGTGAGCGGGCGGGCGATGATCAAGGTCGCGGATGAGGAGCGGGCTGTACATGCAGGCTCGATCGTGTACGTGGCGAAGAATGTGAAGCACCGCTTCCATTCAATTGAGGAGGAACTGACCGTACTGGTCTTCTTCGCGCCGGCGGAATATGCGAACGAACCATGAACGATTGACTGATTCCTGTCGTGTATGGTCGTTCGTTTGTGGTTCGATGCAGGGATCAGAAACTGAGGAGAACCAGTCCCTGGTTTCATTTATAATCCCCCCCATGTTCCCTGCCGTATCACCCCTCCATTTTCTTTCATTAATATCGGGGTTGTTGATCGTCATTCTCACCCTGTTTTCGGCGCTCTCGACCTTTGTCCTGCCGCGTGCCGCGCGCAGTCAGCTAAACCGCATCCTTTTTGGGACCCTCAGGAGGATTTTCAATTTCATTCTGCGCTTCATGAACACCTACCGGCAACGTGACATCGTGATGGCTTACTACGCCCCAATCGGGCTGATGCTGCTTGTTCCAACCTGGTATCTTCTCATCGCATTAGGTTTCGCCGCCATGTATTGGGGATTGGGGGCAGGCGATTGGCTCTTCGTTTTCCGCCTGAGCGGTTCCTCGTTATTCACTCTTGGCTTTGAATCAAGCGAGGGATTTTGGGTATCGAATTTGATATACATCCAAGCCATGCTGGGATTGATTCTAGTGGCATTGCTCATCGCATACCTGCCGACCATGTATTCCGCTTTTTCACGACGCGAACAGGCAGTAAATTTGCTCGAGGTACGGGCGGGTTCCCCGCCTTTCGCGCTCGAAATGCTCCTGCGCTTCAACCGCATCCAGGGATTGGAAAAACTGTCCGATTATTGGAAAACATGGGAAGTCTGGTTTGCGGATGTGGAGGAAAGCCATACCACCCTGCCTGCATTGACCTTTTTCCGTTCACCCCGCCCTGACATTTCATGGATCACGGCCGCAGGCACCGTTCTCGATGCTGCATCCATCATGCTCTCCTCACTTGACATCCGATACGAAGCGTCTGCGGCGTTGTGTATCCGCGCGGGATTCCTGGCATTGAGGCGCATTGCCAATTACTTCGATATTCCCAACCCGCAGGATCCCCACTACCCGCAAGACTCGATTAGCGTGACGCGCGAGGAATTCGAAGTAATGTTGGATAAACTGGCTGAAGCCGGCCTCCCCATCAAGCAGGATCGCGACACCGTCTGGCGCGATTTTGCAGGCTGGCGCGTCAACTACGACCGTGCCCTGCTGGCTCTGTGTGCGCTGGTCATGGCGCCTTCTGCCGTCTGGTCCAGCGACCGTGCCCCAGTAATGAATCTGCCGCCTTTACTCTTGTTCCAGAAGCGATAATTCCGTTGCCCAAAAACGAGGAATCCCTTGCAAGCTTGCAAATTGGCTCAACTCTTTTCCTAACGAGCCTGATCCAACAGGCTGCATCGCGAATTCCTCATAACCTTGAACCAAGGAATATTATGCAGCCACTACGCAACACCCCCTTCCATGAAAAAACCTCCGCGCTGTGCCAAACGCAGAATTGGCGCAAGTGGGCGGGATATTTTGTCGCCGGCTCGTACGAGCACACTTTGGACCGCGAATATTGGGCAATCCGCAACTCGGCGGCCTTGATCGACGTCTCGCCTCTGATGAAGTACCTCATTCGGGGCAGGGAGGCGGCGGCGCTGCTTCACCGCCTCACCACACGCGACATCCACAGGATGACAGTGGGACAGGTGGTGTACACGGGCTGGTGCGATGAAGCGGGCAAGCTGATCGACGATGGCACGGTCGCCCGTCTCGATGAATCGACCTTCCGCCTGACTGCCGCGGAACCGAACCTGCGCTGGCTGATGATGAACGCCGCCGGCATGGGCGTGGAAATCACCGACGTCACAGATGAAATCGCGGCGCTCAGTTTTCAGGGACCGAACACGCGCAAGGTGTTGAATCTCGTTGCCGAACAATCCGTGGATGATCTGAAATACTTCCGCGTGATGAAGAACATGATTCACGGAATCGAAGTGACAATTTCGCGTACCGGCTACACCGGTGACCTCGGCTATGAGATCTGGATGGACGCCAGTGATGCACTCGGAATATGGGATGCGCTCATGCAAGCAGGCCAGAACTACGGAATCGCACCCGTCGGCATACTCGCCATGGACATGGCGCGCGTGGAGGCGGGATTGTTCATGCTCGAGGTGGACTACACCTCCAGCAGCCACGCCTGGATCGAACCGCAGAAATCATCCCCTTTCGAGCTGGGCCTCGACTGGACGGTGGAACTCGACAAATCCGGATATTTCGTCGGCCGCCGCGCGCTGGAGCGCGAAAAGCGCGAAGGTTCGGCATGGAAGATGATGGGGCTCGAGGTGTATTGGGAAGGAATGGAAAAAATCTACAAGCAGGTTGGGCTGCCGCCGCAGATTCCCGGCATGGCGGTTCGAGGAAGCCTGCCTGTGCTGGCAGGCAATGTGCAGGTTGGGTATGTCTCCACCTCCACGTGGTCACCCTTGTTGAAGAAGTACATCGCGCTGGCGCACCTGCAAAGACCCTATTTCGAGGCCGGCACGGAGGTGCGCATGGAGATCACGGTGGAACATCATCGCCGGCACGCCCCTGCCCGCGTTGTAAAACTCCCGTTCTACGAACCCGCATGGAAAAAGAAGTGAGCCTCGAAGCGAACGTGGATGAAGCCCAGCCTTGAGCCACGCTGAGCTGACAGTTTGAGCTTGTCGAAACCCTGTCGAACCAATCCGTGGAAGCCGAAGGCAAAGGGCTCCGGTTTACAAACCAAGGTGAAAGAAAATGCAGGTTGATAGTCGTCAACAGAACCTGAAATTCCTGCACAAGATGCGGGAATTTCAGGGTAAAATTCGGGCATGATCAAGCGAATCCAACTACATCGAGAAGTAGAAGAGGCGTTAAAGCGAAATCGCGTGGTCGCCTTGATTGGTCCGCGCCAGTGCGGAAAAACGACTCTTGCCCGACAGATACTCCCACCCGATTCTCCAAACTATTTCGATTTGGAGAATCCCGTCAGCCTGACGCGACTGGATGAGCCTATGACCGCCTTACAGGAAATGCGAGGCACAATCGTCATTGACGAAATCCAGCGCCGGCCCGATCTGTTTCCCACCTTGCGCGTTTTGGCAGACCGCGACCCACTGCCTGCCCGTTTTTTGATTTTGGGAAGCGCGTCGCCTGCCATGCTGCGACAGTCATCCGAATCGCTGGCGGGAAGAATTACGATCATCCAAATGAGCGGGTTTAATTTGCTGGAAGTCGGCATTGAAAAGCAAAACCGCCATTGGATGCGCGGCGGCTTCCCGCTTTCTTTCCTGGCCGATACAGATCAGGCAAGCCTGGAATGGCGCAAAGATTTTGTATCCACATTTCTTGAAAGAGATGTGCCTCAGTTCGGCATAAAAATTCCTTCTGCCAGCCTGTTCCGTTTCTGGAACGTGCTGGCACACTATCACGGTCAGATTTGGAATGCAGCGGAAGCCGCGCGGACCTTGAACATCAACGAATCCACCGCGCGCCGTTATTTGGACCTCCTGCAAGATCTGTTCATGGTTCGTCAACTGCAACCCTGGTACGCAAATTTGGGGAAACGGCAGGTCAAGTCGCCGAAAGTCTATTTCCGAGATGCAGGCTTGTTGCATTACCTGCTTGGTATCAAAACGGAAAGCGAGCTTCATTTACACCCGCGCCTTGGCGCCTCATGGGAAGGATATGTGATCGAAGAGGTGATCCGCTCCACGCGACCCGAGGAGGTGTATTTTTGGGCGACACATTCGGGCGCAGAACTGGATTTGCTGTTAATCAAAGACACCCAACGTATTGGCGTGGAATGCAAACGTATCGACGCACCGAAGGTGACCCCCTCCATGCGGACAGCGATGATCGATTTGAAATTGAATAAACTGATTGTAGTGTATCCCGGGTCACAACAGTATGTGTTGGCGGACGAGATCAAGGTCTTGCCCCTGCTGAACATCGCCACAACCCCCAAAGATCTCATAGACCTTTAGGCCTCATCTCGCCAAATGCGCCCGCCGAAGTAGTTAACCTGCTAAACCATGAATCCATGTGTAAAAAGTAACCTGTCAGAGCAGACCGCCGTCCATTTGGTAGAATCACCGCTGCCAGGGTTCTTTAATGTCAGCGAGCATCGTCGCCAGGACAACCTGACCCTCACGAAATGAATTCCCCCCTGCGAATTTCCCGATTTCTGATACTTGTCCTTGAATTGGGGATCGCCCTTTCGATCCTGTTGTTCTACTATCTGCGCTGGGGAACTTTCGAGAATTTCAATGCCGCGATCGATCACTGCGATTTCATCTTTTGCGATTTCAACAAGCCCTTCTATATCATGGGTGAAAATATTCTGACCGTGAAGGCGCCCACGAACGGTTTTTATTACTCCCCCTTCGCGGCGCTGCTCTTCCTGCCTTACGGCCAGCAGCCCAGGCAATTGGCATTGATCTGGTGGGGCATCAGCCTCTTCATAGGATTGATCGGGTTGTACGTTGTCTGGCAGTCTTCCATGCATCGCACCAACCCCTCCTTTAAGCTTCTCTATCTCTTCCTGCTTTTCACCGCCTTTCCGGTGCTCCACAATTTCAAGTGGGGCAACATCAGCATCCTCATCTTCCTCCTTATCTTCCTGTCCATTGGACTTTACCAATCCGGAAGGTGGGTGTGGTCCTCCTTCTGGCTGGCGTTCGCCGCGACGGTCAATTTCTATCCCGTTCTCTTCGTGCTTCCGTTCCTCTTCAAGCGCGACCTAAAATTTCTGATTGCGTTCGGGTTATTCATCCTCCTGCTGGCAATCATCGTTCCGACGGCGGTGATCGGCTTCGACCCAACCATCAATTTCTATTTGGAAGTGCTGAAAAATCCTCAGTCCAGGTCGCCCTTTTTCGTGATCAACGGAGACCCGCGCGGATCGACTTCCCAGTATTTCCCCCGTTTGATGCTTCGGCTGCTCGGCGGAACGATCCCGGAATTCTGGCTGATCATTGTGCAGGCCGCCAGCCTGTTGTTGCTCGCGGGGAATATGTGCATGGCCTGGTTGGCCGCCAATTCCAAGCTTGCCGGTCACCTCCAATGGTCTTTTCTTTTTGTGTTCACTTCGATCCCCTTCGTCGTTCCGACATCCTGGTCCCATTATTTTGTTTTCCTGCCCGCTTTTCAGGCCTGGGCGGTGTTTGCGATCGACAGGGGCGGGAGGGTGCTCGCAATATTAAAGTACTTCATCCTCTTTGTTTCAATCGTCCTCTCGAATGGCCTGTATTACCTGTCCTTCGAAAAGCGCGAGTTATACGCGTTCGGGGGATTTGTATTCTGGGCGGATCTGCTGTTGATGATTGTGGCGTGTCTCGAATGGATACCGCGATTCAAATATTCGGATTTCCTGGGAACCCTGGAGCAATGGCTGCCCGCCGCGACCAAGCTGCGAAGGAGGCCTTCCTCATGAAAACCATCCATCGCAAGTCCGGTCGCCTTACAGCATTTTTCCGAGGCCGGGCATGAACTGGACCTTGGTTAGAAGAATGTTCATGATATTGGGGATTGCTCTTCTGATCTTTCTGTATTTCTCTTTGCAATGGGGGAGCCTGGATGCCTTTGCGCAGGCATTCGATTCGTGCAAATATATTTTTTGCGATTTCCTGAGATATTACTATCCGATGGGAAAGCAGATCCTTACCGAACACAAGCCCTCGGAGGGTTTTTATTACTCCCCGACGATCGCCCTTGTATTCAGCCTGTGGAGGTTCCAGGAGCGTGAAACGGCCATCCTCACCTGGGGCGTGGTTCAGATCCTTGCCATTATCCTCCTGCTTGCAACATGGCACCATTCGCGGCAAAAGGTAAGCTTCCCGTTCCGGCTGCTCTTCCTCTTCCTGACTTTGACAGCCATGCCGGTCATTCACAACTTCAAGTGGGGTCAAATCAGCCTCCTCATCAATCTTTCCATCATTCTGGCATTGGAACTGTACGAGGCCAACCAGAAGGCCGCGGCCGCCTTCTGGCTGGCTTTCTCGACACTCTTCAAGTTCTACCCGATCCTATTCCTCTTTTACTTTCTCTTCACCGGCGACCTGATTTTCATCGTTCTTTTCATGTTCCTCCTGTTTGTATTGGGAATCGCAATACCCGCCATGTTCATCGGCTTCAAGCCAACCATCATCTTCTATTTTGCCGTCCTGGACGTCACCGGGGCAAGATTTGCCGATATGGCGGATCGCTTGCCGGGCATCAATTCTCAATATTTTCCCCTTGTGGCGATGCGGTATTTTGGCGAATTCAATAACCTCGAGTGGCTGCCGCCCCTTCAGATTTTGAGCTGGCTTATCCTGGGTGCAAACCTGCTGCTGGTCATGCTGCTGGCCAGTTCCAATCTTGAGAACCGCAACCGCTGGGCATTCCTGATCCTGCTGGCTTCCACTTCACTTCTTATCCCAAGCTCGTGGCCGCATTACTTCATTTACCTGCCCGCCTCTCAGGCCTCCCTTCTGTTCCTGATCGCCAGGGACAAACACAGAATTTGGAAATACCCCATCCTGCTTGTTTCGATGGTTTTTTCAAATGTACTTTTTGTACACACCTTCGAATCTTGGCAGCCCTACGCTTATTGGGGTTTTCTGGCCTGTTCCAATCTGTTGCTGATCCTCTTGACGTATGCGGAAACTATTCCACAATTGAGCCTGCGTGGGAGCTATGATTTTTACCGGAACTACTTCCGTTCTGTGCTGGGCCAGGTACAAGAGATTAGACAAAAAATAATTTCGATTCGCACATCTGGGGGAGGATCGAATGGGTCGTGACTACCTGAGCGCGGTTTGCGGTCAAGCGTTCAGCAACTTCCAGAGTCAACTTCATGTCACCAACTTATGATGTCATCGTGATCGGTGGAGGCCACAACGGATTGGTCGCGGCGGCCTATCTGGCGAAGGCGGGCAGGAAGGTCCTCGTGCTCGAGCGCAGACCCATCGTCGGGGGGGCGGCGGTAACGGAGGAGATCTTCCCCGGGTACAAGTTCACGGAATTTTCATATGTGGTGAGCCTCCTGCGACCGGAGATCATCCGTGACCTGGAACTGCCGAAGCACGGATTGCGAATTTTGCCTTTGCCCTCAACCTTCACGCCGATGGAAAACGGCGACTACCTCGCCGCCTGGGATGATCACGACCTGACCCGCCGTGAGTTGTATCGTCACTCGCCCAGGGACGCGGAAGCCTACGACGAGTATTCGCGCGTGATGGCACGCGCCGCCAAGGCCATCAAGCCCATCATCAACTTGATTCCACCCGACCCGTCATCGATGAGCATCCGTGACCTGATGGGCTTGCTCAAAGTCGGCCGGTACGCGGCGTCGCTCTCCGAAAAGGAACTGTACACCATCGCCAAACTCGCCACGCAATCGGCCGCGGATTTGCTCGAAGAGTGGTTCGAGACCGACGCGCTCAAAGGTACCAAAGCCGCGAGCGGAATCATCGGCACGTTTCTCGGACCGCGCTCGCCTGGGACGGCGTATGTACTGCTGCATCACTATATGGGCGAAATTGACGGCGCGTTCCGTGCTTGGGGCTTTGCCAAGAATGGCTCCGGCGGTGTCAGCGGCTCCATCCACAACGCAGCGGTGGCGCTTGGCGCCGAGATCAGAGTCAATTGTGCGGTGCAGCAGGTCAAGGTCAATAGCCCTTCGACAAGCTCAGGGCAGGCGCGCGTCGTGGGTGTCGTCCTGGAAAACGGTGATGAGATCGATTCCAAAGTCGTGTTATCCGCTGCTGATCCAAAGCGCACTTTTCTCCAATTTGTGGAAGGCAAACATTTGCCCGATGATTTCGTCACCGCGATTCAAAACTTCCGCACGCGCGGCTCGTCGGGCAAGGTCAATATCGCGTTGAGCAAACTGCCGAACTTCACCGCTTTGCCTTACACAGGTAATGGCGCAAATTCTGTTTTACTTCGCGGCGCGGTGTCCATCAGCCCGAGCATTGATTACATCGAACGCGCCTACGACGACGCCAAGTATGGGCAGATTTCGCGGAGACCCTATCTTGACATGATCTTCCCCTCGATGATCGACCCTGACATGGCGCCGCCCGGGCACCACGTGATGTCCTGCTTCGTGCAATACGCGCCGTATGATATAGAAGGCGGTTGGGATGATTCAAAACGTGATGCACTTGGTGAAGCGGTCATCGCGACCATCGAGGAATATGCGCCGGACATCCGTGAGTGTATTGTGGGCATGCAGGTCATCTCGCCGAAGGACATCGAACGCATCGCCGGCATCACCGGCGGCAATATCTTCCACGGCGAACTGCTGCTGCACCAGATCTTCTTCCTGCGTCCGACGCCGGGATGGGCGGATTTCCGCACCCCGCTCAAGGGCTACTACTTCGGCGCCAGCGGCGCGCATCCCGGAGGAGGAGTCATGGGCGCGGCGGGGATGCTGGCGGCGAAGGAAATTCTAAAGGACAGTTTGATTTGAGCCGCTACGATGCCCTCATCTTTCGCGGAGGCTTGACAATTGATTATGCAGGAACCGCTATGTATTCTGCGTAGGCGGTGCTTTCGGGATTGGAAGTTTATCTTCGATTAAACCCTGAACATGCATTTCCACGGCTTCGTGCATATTGCGTTCGGTTTCTTCGCGGGTTTTGCCCGTTGCCACACAACCAGGTAAATCTGGAGAATAGGCTGAATAATTGTTTTCCGTTTTTTCGATTACGATAAGAAAGCGATACATGGTTACCTCTTGCCTTTCGGCTTTTCAACTTGAGCTTGTTTAAAATACTGTTCTGGGTTCCTGGCGCAAGGTCATCACTTGAATGACCTGCGATGGTCACGCGGCCAGGTTTGGAAGGATGTTTATATTGTCTGTGACTGCCTTTTGTGATGACCAAATACCAGCCATCGGTTTCAATGAGTTTGATTACGTCACGAACTTTCATGACTAAATTTTAGCACAAAGGAATTCTTATAGTGCAAAAACAATATGAACACATCATCATCGGTGCGGGGCACAATGGACTGGTTGCCGCTGCGTATCTTGCCGGGCAGGGCAAAAAGGTCCTGGTTTTCGAACGCCGCTCGGTCGTCGGTGGAAAGGTGGTGACCGAATCCTTCGGCGATGACTTCATTGTCGATTCTGTACAAACAGGGGGGACTCTGCGTCCCGACATTATCAAGGATTTGAAACTACCGCTTCGCGCTGAGCGGAGCCGTAGGCAAAGTCGAAGCGATAAGCCCGCGTTTGTTTCGCTACAACCTGATGGAAATCACCTCACCCTCGATGCCGAGTCCATCAAACGCTTCTCTGAAAGGGACGCGGCGCGCTGGCCGGAATTCGTCCGCTTCATGGACAAGGCTGCGTACTTGCTTGATGTCGCCTATTCCACCATCATGCCCAGGCTGGGAGCTTTGCCGCGCCTGCCGAAGAACTTGAGCATCAAGGAGGGGTATGGTCTGTTTGAGCTTGGTCTCGAACTGCGCCTCGCCGGCCGCCGGGACATGCTCCATTTCATCCGCGCCCTGCCGATGACCGCGCAGGAATTGCTCGAGGAATATTTTGAATCAGAAATCGTCAAAGCGGCAATTGCGTCGGTGGCGATTCATGGATCCACGCTCGGTCCGATGGAAGCAGGCACAGGCTACACCCTCATCCACAACTGGATGAATCGCGGCGGATTATCCCTCACCCCGAGCGCCTCTCCCGATGGGAGAGGGGAATCAGAGGTGAGGGGGATTGGAGAAATCACACAAGCACTTGCAAATGCTGTGAAATCTTTGGGCGGTGAAATTCGCACGGAGACGGAAGTAGAACGTATACTGCTAACCGCCAGATGAGTGCTGACGTGTAACCGCCAGGACATCGCTGACAGATGAAAAAGATAACCGCCAGGACATCGTTGACACTATCCTCCGAAAGAAAAAGTCAAGCTTTCGG
>VGNF01000011.1 GCA_016866195.1 Chloroflexota bacterium
TCCAAGTATGATACAGGCGGTTGGTCGGCATCAGCATCTCCAAGTAAATCGTTTTGTCGCAAAAACAAATTTACTCGATTTTGCTCGCCGATCAACCCCCTTTATTCCAAAACTGTCTGGTGGCTAGCATTTTTATGTTTACCTGCTCACGAATTGGATGACAAGTTCCTTGCTCGGCGTGGGATCGCGCCGCATCCCCGCCGAGAAGTGAGCGTGGGTTTGAGACCTTCGGTCATTTTAGGCGCAGGTCAACCCCTTACGGGGTGCTGCGCGAAGACCATGCGCCAGCAGGGCGGCTCAACCGCCTTTGCCTACACCGGCGGGCAGCAAGCTTACTTCCCCGGCAGGGGGATTTCCACATCCGGGTTGTAATAGACCGGCCAGCCGCATCCGTTCAAATTCACTTTGACCGGCTGGACGCTGTTGCCGGCTTCCGAAGGAACGTTCACCGTGCAGTACAACCGACCGGCGTAATCCTGGAAGATGCAGTTCTCTTTCGTGACCCAGGTGCCGAGCTTGGCGGAGTATTCCCAGGGCGCAGTATCACCGGAAACCTCCCGCTCGAGGCCGGGCACGCCGCCGGGCATCTTCAGGTAGAAGGTGAGCGGCTCCTTCGGCCTCCAACTGAGGAAAACCACTTCCGCATCCATGCCTTCGAACAGCGCGCAGCGTCCCCACTCAACGGCCGCGGCGGAGGGGGCCACGCGAACGGTATAGGTCGCCTGCTGGATCACCGCGCCTGCTGCGTGATCCTTCCAGCCGTCATTGAAGGCTTTTGTCGCAACGAGCTCGTACGAGACCGTGTGCTCTCCTTCGCTCCAATTCCGCACCAGACCGCTCAGGTTGTTGCAGACCGCCGGCTCCTTCTTGGTGCCGGAAATTACCAGCATGGTCTGGCTGCGATGGATGGAAAAGGATCCGGCGGGAACTTCGATCCCATCCACCAGGTATTTCAAGTCCATCAGGCTGGTGCTCGATGACAAAGCGGATTCAAATTTGGCGCACCAGCGTACGTTCAGCAGCGTGGGTTGATTCGGAAGGATCGTGACGACCCCTGTCCCGTCCGCAAGGGAGGCCAGGTCCGGGTATTGCACGCCGGTCCCCGGTTCATGGGACTCCACCTGCGGCGGAGGGATTTGCACGGTCGCCGTCGGCTGAGGCGTATCGGTCGTCGCCGGGATACCCTCCATGGGCGCGACTGTTTCCGAGGCCGGTTGTGAAATGACCGGCGGGGAGGCCGGTGAAGCCGCAGGTTGTGCGGTTCGAGCGAAAAAGAAGTACGCAGCACCGGCCAAAATCACCAGCACTATGAGTCCGCCCACTCCTGCCAACGCCAGGAGCGTGCAGCCGGTTCGGGGTTTTTTATCGCCGGAACGGGAAACCGCCGTTTGATCCATCGTATTCTCCTCTACTGATAATCGGTTACTTGAATATCTTGCAGATGATACCAACTATATTGGAAATCACCAAGCCATTTCCGGCGGGGGTAAAATATCCAACGTATCCCATCTCAAAGCGGCATGCACTGAATGCAGGAAGATCAAATCCTTCAACAGGCAATATCGGCGGCGCGCGCCGGGCGGGAACTGACCGCGCGCGACCTCTTTCTGGATATCGTCAAAGCCAATCCACGCAGCGAAACCGCCTGGATGTGGCTGACGGGCTTGCTGGACGACCGGAACGATTGCATCCAAGCCTGCGAACGGGTGCTGGAGATCAACCCGGCCAACGAGCACGCCCGGCGATATCTCACCCGGCTGCTCGGGGAAAAACAAAAGGAACAGGCTGCAGAAAAGCTCCGCCTCCATGAGCAATTGCGCCGCGCGCAGGAACTCATTCGTGCCGGCAGCCATCAGGAAGCATTGATCCTTCTTCGCGAACTGACCCGCGAAGCCGGCGTTAGCGCGGAGGCCTGGGATTTGCTGGCCCAAATTGCCCCGGAGATGGACGAGAAGATCCTGGCTTTGGAGAAATTCCTGGAACTCAATCCGGAGCAGGCACAAGCCCGGGAGGAGTTGCAGCGCCTGCGGCATTTTCAAGGACATCCGCTTGATCTCGCGGCGATGTACGAGGAGCAGGGAAACCTGGACCGCGCGATCACCGCCTACGGACTCGCTTCCATGGATCCCAGGTTGAAGGACCAGTGGGACTCGATCTACTGGAAGATCGTCCAGCTCGAAAACCTTCGCCAGGAAAACATCGCTCACATTTCCCCCGCCGTCTCGGTCGCGCGCCTGGCGGCCGGACCACCGATCCTGTACCTGCTGCTATTGATGGTGCAGGTTGGGCTCAATCCTTTTGCGGAACCGGCGCCGCTCCTCTGGCTGGGAATACTGCCGGTATTCATGGGAGGGTTCATGGTCGCGCTGGCCTCGATCCGCTCGCGGCACCGGCTGTGGTACATCCTGTTCAAGGACCTCGGCGCGGGCGGCAGTCCCTCGGCGCGCGCATGGATGTCGCTGGCCGGCTGGGCGTTGATCCTGCTCCCGCACGCGGCCTTGGGCCTGGCGGCCTTGAACCGGTTGATCGATTCCACGCCGCAATTCGTTCCATGAGGACTGATGCTCCCCCTCAATGACACCCAGCCCAACCGTTACAACTCCGTGCCCTTGATGACCATCTGCCTGATCGCGGTCAACACGTTCATCCTGATCTGGGAATATTCGCTGCCTGCGCCCAGGCTTCAACGCTTGTTCGACCTGTTCGGGTCCACGCCCTCCCTGATTTGGAACCGGCAGGGCGCGGGGATGCTCTCCACCCTCACCTCCATGTTCCTGCACGGAGGTTTCTTCCACCTCGCCGGCAACATGCTCTTCCTGTGGGTGTTCGGGCGCCGCGTAGAGGACGCCTGCGGCTCGATGCGATTCCTGCTCTTCTACCTCCTGGCCGGTGCCAGCGCGGACCTGATGACGGCTCTGGCGCTCCCGCAGGCGACCCTGCCCGGAATCGGCGCCAGCGGGGCCATCTTCGGCGTAATGGGCGCGTATCTGCTGCTCTTCCCCGGCGGGCGCATCCGCACGTTGTGGTTCATTTCTTTTATTCCCACCTGGCCGCAAATCCGCGCTTTCTGGTTCGTGCTCTATTACCTGATCGTTCAAATCCCTCCCGCCTACAACAGCTACATGAACGGCGTGGAGTACGACGTGGGATATTGGGCGCACCTTGGAGGGTTTTTCGCCTGCATCTTCATCCCGCTGTTCATGCGACCGGAAGCCTTTGCGCGATACATGAGCAACGTTCCGGTCTGAATCGGTTCCCCGCTCAGGAAAGCAGCACCTCGCCGCGCCGAACGATCCACACCTGCTCCTGAACCTGCGCGGAGACGCGTGCCAGCGTCTCGCTGCGAAGCGGATGGATGAATCCCGGAACCAATTCCGCCAGCGGAACGATCACGAAAGCATACTCCCAAAAATCCACGTTGAGCGGTTGATCATCATACAGGACGATATCGAGGTCGATCGTGCGCGGGGCGTTGCGGTCGGCAGATCGGACGCGACCCAGCGAAGCCTCGATCGGGCGAATGACCTGTTCCTTTACCTCAACAGGTGGAAGCAGGGTCAAAAAGGATGCGCAGGCGTTCAGGAAATTGGGGCCGCTGGAATTCACCGCCCGGGATTCCCAGACGGAGGAGGTCGAGGCGACCGTGCCGCGCTCCCGCAGCATGGACAGCGCCCGCGGCAGGTGGACCTCCGGCTCGATGTTCGATCCGATGCTCAAATACGCCCGGCTGAACTCATTCATCCCGGCTGCGTTCCACCTCGACACCTACGGACCTAGAAAAACGCACCGCCCCGGGCTTTTCCACGCGCACGATGGCTTTGGTGACGCGCTTGTTCTCGAGACAGATGCGAACCAGGTCGTTCGCGAGCGCCTCCACCGTAAATCGCGCAGCCGTCTCCGCGTGTGTTTGAAGCTGCCTGGCCAGCTTGCTGTAGTCCACGCTGTCCTGGATGTCATCGGTCTCGCCGGCCCGGCGGGTATCCGTGAACACGGTGACGTTGATCAGGATGTCCTGCGCCCGTTTGCGCTCCCATTCGTTGACACCGATGATCCCGCGCACCAGTAAACCCTTGATGAAGACCTTATCCATTGAATCTCCTCGATACTTCCGTGTCGTGCATATACAACATTCAGGAGGCCGCCTGAACTGACGCCCTACAACAGATGCCGTCCTCCGTCCAGGTGAATGACCTCACCGGTGATGAACGCCGGGCCGGCCAGCAGGAAGAGCAAAGCCTCTTCCACCTCCTTCAGGCTGCTCCAGCGACCGGCAGGGACTTTCTTAAGAACCTCATCGTTGGTGGATTCTCCTGCAGGAGGCAGGACTGCTCCCAGTGCCAGGCCGTTGACTGTGATTCTCGGCGCGAACGACACCGCCAGGGAGCGGGTCATCGCTGCCAGCCCGGCCTTGCTGACCGTATAAGGGAAATGATCCGCGACGGGCTTCGAGGCGCGCCAATCCAGGATGTTGACGATGCGCCCCTCGCCGTCCTGCGGCACCTGCCTGGCAAACCTCTGGCTGAGCAGGAATGGCGCCGTCAGGTTGACCGCCATGTGCCGGTCCCAATCGGACACGGAGGTCCCCTCGAAGGATAACGCCTCGAAAATCGCGGCATTGTTCACCAGCGCGTAGAGCGGACCCAATTTCGATGCCCGATCGATCAAGCCGCACGTTGCTTCCGTGTCCTCGAGATCCGCGCGAAGCACCCAGACTTTGCGTCCAAGCGATTCGATCTCCTGTTGCACCTCATCGGCCTGCTCCCCGGAATGCGCGTGATGAAGCACAATATCTGCACCGGCGCGGGCGCAGGCGAATGCAAAGATCCGCCCCAAACGCCGCGCCGCCCCGGTGATGAGGATCGTCTTTCCGATCAGCGGCTGGTCGTTCACCGGGGAGGATTGTATCATTTCGGGACTCGTGAAAAAAGAAATATTCATACACGAGTATTGCCACCCCATTTATCTTATTCTTGACGACCGCTTTGCCGGGTGATACCATCGCCGTTGTTCCGGCATTCAAGAAACGAAAGACATGGATTATTGGAGAGGTGCATATGACCAGGAATCAAAACCTACCGGTCTACACGGGCGATATCGCCGAGCAACACATCGATCCCGCCCGAGAATACACGGCAGAATCGCAGGAGATCGCCTTTTCCGGCGAACAGCATGCGATCTGGGCGGATCTGTTCGCAGGGATTCATCAACCCTATCTGCTGGAACACATCTGCCGAGAATTCATTCATGGCCTGGAGTTGCTCCAGCTCGATTCGCAGCGCATCCCCACGGTGGCCCATCTCAACCAGCGCATCCAGCCGCGCAGCGGGTGGCGCATCGAACGAACTGCTGTGCGATATACCCTGGCCGACGATTGGTATGCCAAGTTCGCCCAGCGAGTCTTCCTGATCACCGACTACCTGCGCACCCGAGACCAGATGGAGTTCACCCCCGAGCCGGATATGTTCCACGACATCTTCGGGCACCTTCCCTACCTGACCCTGGACTTCTATGCGCGCATCGAGGACAAGTTCGCCCCGGCCTATATGAATGCCTCAGCGGAGGAAAAGGAGGTGATCAAGCGGCTGGCCTGGTACAGCACCGAGTTCGGGCTGGTGATGGAGGACAACCGCTTCAAGGTGTTCGGCGCGGGGACCATCTCCGGCCGCAGCGAGCTGACGAACACGATCATGGAGTTTTACCGTCTCGGAAGGGACAACGTGATCGATTACAAGGCGAACGTGTTCGAGCAGCTGCAGGAACATTTTTCCATCCGCAAGGCGGACATCCATCGCATCATCGACGGGGTGAACGAGCTGCACCGCGGCGGGCAGATGTCCTCGCAGAATCAGGGATGGAATGTTGTGCATGCTTTGTACGATAAGCTGGGGATCCGCCGCGAGGGCTACCTCGGCGGTGAGGTGATCTTGGCTCCCTTCGATGTGGATACGATCGCCGGCATCCCCAAGACGGTGTACGCCTTCAACCCGATGTTCTTCGTGTGCGAGTCGTTCGAGCAGATGGATGCGCTGCTGGATTCCTATTTGAAGCCGATCGCGCTGCGGGTGGATTAAATAGTCGTGCGTCCGATGCTTTGAAACCAAATGCAAATTCCCGAGGCTTGCCTCGGGAATTCTTGATTTAACGAGATCGATCCCGCCCGGCGTTAGTCGACCACCACCTTCTTGCTGTAGAACGTAATGGAACGGTCTCCCTCCCCGCCGAGGTTGAAGCTGCCAGTGTACTTCTTGCCGCCGACCCAGGCCACATAGAAATACCTGGCGGCCGGCACGTGGACCTTCATGCTCCCCTTCACCCAGTATTCGTTGATCACGCTAGAGCCGTCCGCCGTGGTGCCCTGCAGGGATACATACACCTCGCCATTGGCGCTGTTGGTCAATTTGACCGTGCCTTTTTGAGTATTTGCCGGAACTGTGCCGTAGGTAAAGTAGGGTGTTGTCCCCGAGCCGCTCGAACCGGAGGAGGAGCCGGAAGAGGAGGGCACGTAGATGAGCTGGCCGACATAGATGTAGTTGATATCGCGAATGTGCGGATTGGCCGCCCACAGGCTGTTGACGCTGACTCCATAGCGCTTGGCGATGGCCGAGAAGGTGTCGCCATATTTGACGTAATACTTGCCGGAGTACGTTACCGGAGAGTATGTGCTTCCGCTGCTGGTGCTGGATCCGCTGGTAGTGCTGCCGCTGCTGGTCCCGCTGGGGCCGGGTACGGTCAATGCCTGCCCGGCGGACAATTTCGAGCTTATTCCGGGGTTGGCCGCGTAGATGGCAGAGGCAGTCGTGCCGCACTTCGAGGCAATCTTCTCCACCGTATCACCGGACTCGGCGATATAGGTGCCGCCGCACACGCCTCCCGCCCGTACGGCACCGGCGGATCCCAGTGAGGCTGTTAGAACCAGGGCAAGAACAAAAAAGTGGGCAAGAACCGTGCGAGACATGGTGCATCTCCTTGGTATGAAAGGGGAAGGATTCCCACTCCAATCATAAGACACTCGCAGGCGAATTGCAACCTGTTTAAGTGGGCAATTCCGACCGCCGGTTGAGTTTATAATCGGCTCATGGCAATTCGACTGGACCCCGAGGGGAACGAGACGCGCGAGCTTTTCCGCCTGTTCGACGACTTCGCGGGCAAATCCATCCTGGAGATCGGTGCGGGGGATGGGCGCCTGACCTGGCGGTATGCCGGGCGCACCGCGCGCGTCACCGCCATCGAGCCGGATGCCCAAAGGTTTTCACGGTCGGTGGCGAATCGCCCGGGGAATCTGAAGCAGGTCGGCTTCCTTAATATCGACCTGACGACCTTTGCCGCGCACAACACGGAGAAGTTCGACATCGCCATCCTGTCCTGGTCGCTCTGATGAATGGACCCGGAGGGCATGGTGCATGCCCTGGAAACCATTCGCAGCTTGCTTAAACCCGGGGGTGTGCTGATCGACCTGCGCCCGGATGGACACCCGCCTGAATTCTGGGGATACGCGGGGGAGGATCCCATCCTGCTCGGCTACCTCGACGAGACCGATGATTTCGTGGAATACCGTCAGGCCGCGCAGGCAATGGAAGAGGCGATCGAAAACAGGTGGTTCCAACCGCAGAAGCGCGGCGAATTTGATTTCGTCATCCACGCCGATTCGCTCGAAGAAATGCGCGATTATCTCGCGACCGAATGGACCGACGCGGTGATCCCCGACGAGGTCTGGTCGAACGCGCGCAGTTGGAAGCCGGACAGGGTCGCCCTGCGCGAGGTTGTGCACATCGGGATCCTGCAAACCGTTTAGCCCTGACCGGGTAATCGCATAATGCTTTCCCCTCAATGGACTGCTATGAAGACGTGACGGCAGGTCAACCTGCGCCTCATTCCTGGGTCCATCCTTCCCTTTCACATCGTTCAGGGTCAAGGGGAAGGAGGCGCGCAGCGCCACGAGACCGATGAAGATCGGCGGATTATTTTGCCGCTTCGATCATCCTCAAAACCATGGGGCTGAAATAGGGGACCAGCCAGATCAGCCATACGGTCACACTGAATTTGTGGAAATTGGCGATCATCCTCTCATCCATGCGGATTAAAACCACCGTTGCCCAAATGGCATGGATGAGCATGAGAATGATGGCAAGCAGCCCGGATAGGCCATGAAGGTCATACGCCATGCCGCCGACGTAGTCGAACATCAAGCCCGTGCCCCATGTATCACAGATCAGGCCAAGATAAAAGAAAACAGTATGCCAGGTTTTCAGCCTGCCCTGGATCCGTTCGCTCCATACGCCAATGGAGTAGAAGATCAGCGCCAGATTGATGATGATTACTGCAAGGGGATTCAATGAGAAAAGCCTCCTGAGAGGTGCCACACCAATGGCATGACGCAAAGATGTTGCTCGTCGTCTTACACCAACCCCGAACTCTGCAACGTTCTGTCCGACCATTCCTTTGCCAGCGTAGAAAGTACAACGCGTTGAGTTGAATCTTGAAATGCATTCTTCCATGATTTTTGCCAAAGCGTGATCAGCCTTTGCATTTGAACCAATTCGGCGGCGGTTTCGATCTCGGCATCCGCGGCAGTCCATTCGATGTAGTGCTTGGCTTCGTCCAGTAAATTTTCCACGATCACCGGCGATTCTGAGTTGCGAGCGCTGGACGAAATCCGCGCCATGGTGGCGGCGAGGCCGCCGAGTCGTTTTTCGAGCGGGTCGCGCAGGAAGCGTTGTTTTCGTTTCTCATTATCCTTCATTAGACACCTCCGAGAATGACACGGGCTACCCCCTCCACTTGCTGGCGGAGGTTTTCGTCTTGCAGGAGGGTACTTCGATTCCCCAATCGCGGGCGGATGTTGATGAGCGACTCGAATTCGATCCGTTGTTCCGAAGGATACCAGTTCGCGCCCCACAGGTCATCCTGCTCGCTTCCACTTTCCAATAAGGCGGATTCACAATCGGCGTGCATTTCCCCGCCACCAGATAACGCCCGCCGGCGGATGTCCACCACGATTTTGATCATGGTTTCGTATTCCTGCAACATATCATTGACTTGATCAGGAGAGGCTTTTTCGCCCAAGGTATGAATCATTTGTAATCCCGTCTCTTTTCCGCCTGCAGGGAGGCCTGGTCATGGGGGTTGGAGCCTGCTTTCGTGTCAGACCCGCCGCCTGCCGCTCCAACAATTCCTTGCTCCCGGAGGTCACCGGCAAGGGCCGGAGCGAAAGCGGTTGGTCATTGCCCGTATTTTACACGTTGTCCTCATTACAAAAACCCCCGGGGGTCGCCCGGGGGCTTGATTGTCACTTGTGATGCCCGTTCTTCTTCAAAATCTCCTTCATGGTCACGCCCAGGCGCGTGATCCCCTCACGGATGGTCTCCGGCGAGGAGAAGGAGAAATTCAGCCGCATCGTGTTCTCGCCGCCGCCGTTCGGGTGGAAGGAGGCGCCCGGCACGAAGGCTACCTTGCGTTCGATGGCCACCTTGAGCACCTCAGCCGCGTCCACGCCCTCGGGCATCATGCCCCACAGGAACATGCCGCCAAGCGGACGCGTCCAGCGCACTTCGCGCGGGAACATCTCCTCCATCATCTCCAGCATCACATCGCGCCGTTGCTTGTACGTGGCGCGGATCACCTTGACGTGCTCGTCCAGGAAGCCGCCCTTGGCCACCTCGTAGGCGACATATTGATTAAATGAAGAGGTATGCAGGTCAGCGGCCTGCTTCGTCATCACCAGCTTGCGGATCACCTGCGGCGGCGCGATCACCCACGCCAGGCGCAAGCCCGGAGACAGAAGCTTTGAAAACGTGCTCAAGTAGATTACATTGCCGGCGTACTCACCCTCCCCATCGTTGCGATAGTGGTTGTCGAGGTACACCACCGAGGGGATGTGTTCACCATCGTACCGCAACTGACCATACGGATCGTCTTCCACGATCGGCACGCCGTACTGATCGGCCAGCAGCACCAGCCGCCGGCGGCGCTCCTCCGAGAGCGTAGACCCGGAAGGATTCTGGAAATTGGGCAGGACGTAAATGAACTTCGGTCCGATGCGCAGCGCCTCCTCCAGGTGATCCACGATCATGCCGTGCTCATCCGAAGGGACGGAGATGTACTGTGCGCCATAGGCGTTCCAGGCCTGCAGGGCTCCCAGGTAGGTGGGCGATTCGACCACAACGTAATCGCCGCGGTTGAGAAACAGGCGGCCGATGAAATCAAGGGCCTGCTGCGAACCGGAGGTGATCAGGATGTGGTCCGCGGTTACCTTGACGCTGTACCGCCCGGTATGCCGGGCGATCATCTCGCGCAGCGGCCGATACCCCTCCGTGGTGCTGTATTGCAAGGCCTGAGCGCCCTGCTCCTCGAGCACGCGATTGCAAGCCTCCCGGAATTCCTTGACCGGAAACACATCGGGCGCCGGCAGCCCCCCGGCAAACGAGATGATATCCGGCTGTTCCGTCAATTTCAACAATTCCCGGATGATCGAACTTCCCATTTTTTGCATGCGGTGAGCGTAACGATACTCCCACGGTGTCTGCATTCGTTCTCCTTGGTTGAAGGATGAAAAAAGCCTGACAGGTACGTGGGTACCGGTCAGGCTGACTGACTGCATGGCATAAGGATGCCTAATAGGTTCCTCGCCAGAATTGCTTTCATGCACCCCTATCTTACCCACTTTTCAACGGGGATGCAACCGCATAAAGTAACTGTAAGCACTATGACAGGTGCGCTGCCAGGATCTGCTCCAGGGTGCGCCGCGTGTATGCATCCAGGGGGAGCTGAAGGGCTGCCCGCGGCTCCGCCCACAGGTGCGCCTGGGCCTCGTCGTTCAGCTTCACCTCGACGGAATCTGCCCTGCACGTGAAATCAAAGAAGAGAAAATGTCTCCGCTTCCAAAAGGCCGGGTCGAAAATGAACTCCTGGACGCAGACGAACTTCAGATCGCGGACTTCTAGCCCGGTCTCCTCCCGCGCCTCGCGCACGGCAGCCTGCTCGAGGCTCTCGCCCAGCTCGATGTGCCCGCCGGGCACCACATAGGCCTCCGGCCACTTGTGGCTTTTCAACAGCAGCAGCTCACCGGCCGGGTTGAAGATGAACACGCCGACAGTCGGCTCCGGATACTTTTGATCAGTCACTTCTTCCCTACCCTAACAAGGCGATGATCATCACGCCCGCGAACACGATCACGGAACCCACCACGCGGATTCCACCCATTTGTTCCTTGAGGAATCTCCAGCCGAGGAAGGCGCCGATCACCGCGCTGACCTCGCGAATCGCGCCCGAATAGCTGAGCGGTGCAAAGGAGTAGGCGTATAAGGCCAGCAGGTAGGCCACGATCCCCAGCCCCCCTCCGGTCAAGAGGTAGACGCGGCTGCTCCGCCAGGTCTCCGCAAAATGACTCCAGCCGTAGCGGCGCGCAAGGTAGGGCGTCGTGACCATGGGCACCATGGTGAACATCGACAGGGCGTAAGGCAGCGTCGGTCCGTTCTTGACAGCCGTGCCATCGATCAAAGTGTAGATCGAGATGACCAATGATACAGATAAGGCGGTCAGGATCCCCTTCAGATGCGGCTTCTCGCCGGGCTTGCCCAGCAGGGTGGTCGCGCCGTTCAGGATGATACCGCCCGTGATCATGGCGAGTCCGAGGTACCCTCCGGCTGTCAGCCTTTCATGCAGGAAGATCGCGGACCACAGCACCAGCAGCGCCGGCGCTGCGCCGCGCGCGATCGGATACACCAGCGAAAAATCGTGATCGCTGTAGGCGATGCACAACAGGATGAAGTAGATCGCCTCCAGCGTCATGCTGGTGATCGCGAAGAGCCACATCGAGCGCGGCGGCAGGCCGGTGAAAAACAGGATCACGAAGGAAAGAATTCCGCTCAAGATCACCTGCCAGCCCATGGCAATATATTTTTCCTGTGCGTTCTTGAGCAGGAAGTTCCACACAGCGTGCATGGAGGCGGAAAGGAACAGCAGAAGAATGGCCGGAATAGGCATGCACTACCTCAAAAACTCGATCAGGTGACGGTTGACTTCGTCCGCTTCGTCGTGCTGAACCCAATGGGTGGCCCGGTCGAACAGCACAAACCTGCCCTGATCGCACAACTCGATGGATGGCTGAAGCATGTCCACACTCAAGGCAACATCCCGCCGGCCCCAAAGCATCAGGGTGGGGACCTTCACCCGCCGCGCAGGGAGGGCCGTCCGGCGGAATGCATGGCGCAATCCGCTCCGGAACGCCGCGCGGTACCAAAACAGCATGCCGGCTAAGGCGCTTTTTTGAGACCAGGCTTTCTTGTACTTCATTACATCCGTCTCATGAAAGGTATGCTTGCGTCCGGAGCGCGTGAGCACACGTTCCAGGTAGGAATGATTCCGCCTGCGCAGAATCCATTCCACGAGCCAGGGAATCTGAAAGAAGAACACGTACCAGGATTTTCTGCGCTGTGCGGGGTTCGTCAGGATAAAGCGCGTCATCACATCCGGATGCGGATCGTTGAGAATGGCCAATTTCTCAAGCCGCTCGGGATGATGGATCGCGACCGTCCACGCGACCATCGCCCCCCAGTCGTGCCCGACCAGCCTCGCCTGGCGAATCTCGAAATGATCGAACAAACCGAGCACATCCTGGGCGAGAGTATCCACTCGATAGGCGGATACTCCCCGCGGTTTGTCGGAAAGATTGTAGCCGCGTTGATCCGGCACGATGACATGAAAGCCCGCGCCTACCAGAGCGGGGATCTGTTTCCTCCATCCGTAATGGAACTCCGGGAAACCGTGCAACAAAAGGACCGACGGTCCGCTTTCCGGTCCGTCAGTCACAACATGCAGATTGATGTTGTTGGTTCGTACGATCTGGCTGCGCATCCCGCCAAGTATAACGGAATATGACCTGCCGTCCTGGTCATGAGCATACAAACGATTTTTCCGGGCCGGTCATCACATTCTCTGCGCGACCGATCAATGATCAGCGATTGCCAAATTCCATGGGCGGCAGGGACATCAAGTACGCATACACCGCTCGCAATTCATCGTCGGTCATGTGGCGGTAGGAGGTCCACGGCATGTAATTGGGGTTGATCTTCCGGCCGTGATTTTCACCCGTGCGGAGGATCGCGATGAATCCCTGCTCGCCCCAATCCGGCAGGCGGCTGCCCGCGCCGGAGGTCAGGTTGGGAGCCGCAGGCCATTCATCGGGGAAGCCGGGAATTTCCCCGCCGGAGAGATTCGGTCCATGACAGACCTTGCAGGAGATCGAAAGATAAGCCCCATATTCGTCTGTGATCCCGGGTTCGGGCGGCGGCGGGGGATCCTGGTCATGCGGGATGTATTCCGCGGGCAGAAAGGAAATCGTCCTGGCGACATTCATCACGATGAAACCTGTGGCAGATAGCTTGCTCGGCGGCATTTCATTATCCACGGGCGGCTTGCTGCGAATGTACGCCAGCACCTTGCCGAGATCTCCATCGCTCAGGTAGTAGAACTCAGTCGATGGCATGAACAGCAATGGGGTGCGGTCCGGCCGGATGCCGTGCCGGATGGCGCGGATCAGATCCTCGTCGGTTCGCGACGTGCCGATTCCACCCTTTCCTGTCGTCAGGTTGGGCGTGATCACTTTCCCTATGGCGGGATTATCCAGATAAACCAGTCCCTGCAGATCCTCGCCGTGACAGGCTTCACACCCGCGATATTGAAAGATGCGCCGCCCTTCCGCCAGGGATTCCGCATCGACCGGGATCGGAACCAGCTTGACCGAGACAGCATACTTCCTGTTGAGCCGCGCCTGGCCCATGCCGTACAAGCCGATCACGGCGACCAGCACGATCCCCAACAGGGAGCCGATCCCGATTCCCAACCATTTCAAAAGATTTGACATTTCCATTTTCCTTTGTATGCACGATCGAACTGCGGCCTCCCCGAATCTCCATGCGCAATCGTCTCAGGGCTTTCTGCTGCGTTTTCCATAGTCTTTTACTTTTCAGTTTGAAATAGCTCCGATCATTGTGAGGACGAGGATGAGGCCCAGGATTGCGAGCGCCGCGAACTGCGCGATTCGATTTCCGCGCGGAAACCACCGGCCGAGTTCCTCCCTGCCTGCATTCGGCAGGATGTAGGGCAGCGCACCGAGCACAAGCACCACCAGCACCGGAATAAGGATGCCCATCAGGAAGGGGTTCCCCAATTTAAGCAGTTCCTGAATCCATAAAAAGAACCATGGAGCGCGCGAATCGCCGGATAACATTCCATCCCCGGAGATTGGCGGGGCAATTGGCGCGGGAAAGATCAGCGAGAACAGGATCAGGATCGCACCGGCGACCACCATAGCCAGCGTCTCTCGGCGCAACAGGTCGAAGCGGGAAATGCGTTCCGGTCCATCCCGCCCTGCCGGTGGTGGGAGGGCAATCCCCCCATCACGCCGAACACGAAAGGCGTGCCAGATCATCAGAATGCCGGCGCCGAGGGTCAATCCAAAAATATGCCAGGCATAAAAGCGAATCAACGTGGCGGCTCCGGGATCGCTTCCGCCGATCACAAACCGGTACAAGCCCTCCCCGATCCACGGAATCGTTTTCAATAAATTGACACCCACCACCAGTGCCCAGCGAATACCCTCGTCCCAGCGCAGTACATAGCCGGTGAAATCGAGCAGCAGGATCATGGCCAGCAGTCCCATGCCAAGCAGGTGATTGAAGCGCCGCGGCGGGGCGTACGCACCTGTCAAGGTTACGCGCAGCAGATGAACGCTCATCACGATGACGAGAGCCTGCGCCGACCAGTAATGCAGGTTGCGAACCAGATCCCCAAATGGTACCAACGTTTCAATGGTCTCGACAGACACGGCCGCCCCCTCCGGCGTCGGGACGTAGTAATACATTTCCAGGAGTCCGGTAACGAACAGGACCAGGGATAAGAATACCGCCGCTCCGCCAGCGGCCAGAGTGTAGCGAAAACGGGATTGTGCCGCGGGGATGGTGGGCGGGTGCAGGTGATGGAAGAAGTTGGGCCGTCCGGACGGTGCAGACCTGCGTGACAGGATGTTCATCCCAATCGCCGCAAGGATCAGGAGACTGGCAAGCAGTAAAGCGCCGGGAACCGGGTTTTCAGGCGGTGCCACCTTGCGATGAACAGGGATCGCCGCGCCGTTCGTATCCATCAAATGAAAGGCATTTGTCTCCCTGTCGTTCATCTGCAGGATGTGCGCCGTCAACGTCCAGGCCTCCTCGGGGGGCAGCAAACCTGCCCGCCCGAACGGCATGTTGTCAAGAATATGACGCTGGAGTTCGAGGGAATTGGAAAAGCGGGACAAGACACCCGTCCCAACCAGCGCGGGGATGCCGGTCTGTGGGATCTCGAAACTGTTTTGCGGCGCGTCGTCCGCATGACAGCCCGATTGCCAGCAATCCCGCTCCTCCAGTGGAAACGAATTGAGCCAGTCCTCCGTCAGCCCCTGACCCCGATCGCCATGGCAGGACATGCACATCCCCCAGTAGGTTTGCGCACCGATATCCGACTGGGCCGGCGGATAAACCATCGGCGGTTGGGCCAGGCGGGTTGGGTTAAAGGTGGGTGTTGCGGTTGTTGTAGTTCCGTGTAATCCTGCGACATCCCCCTTGGAGGATGAAATCCGGAACGCCATCCCCAGTGCCAGAATTCCGGCAGCGATGAACATGGCTGCGCGCCACATGATTTTGGATTATACATCCGACCCTATGCGAAACGCCGGGAGCGATTCGATTCCAGCAGGTGCGAAAGGATGTGCGGTTTTTGTTTCACCGCAGAGAACGCGCATCGTCCGACACTTGCACCGAGCGCAAGTACGGTGTGTCCCCGTCTCGGGCCAGCGCCCTCGCGGGGCGAACGGCCTTCGGGAGAGTTCGCAGAGCAGAACAAAAGGAGATCTCTGCGATCTTCCCGATCTCCACGGTTAATCTCAAGGGAAACCCACGATATGCTACTCTCCAATTCCCAGGAAATGCAACCACTATGCTTGAGTCGAAACCGCCTTGTTCAGTACAGCGGGATTCGTGCGCCGTTCACCTTGTTCGCTTCCGTCGAGAATAAATACAGGATCGCGGCGCCGATCTCGGCGGGAGTGGTGCCCTTCCCCTCTCCTTTCACGTCGATGGATCGCACCTGAATCACATTGGCGGTCAAACCGTTTTCCTTGAACTCCTCCGCCAAAGTCAGGGTCAGGCTTTCCTGCGCGGCCTTGGCTGCGGCGTACAGCGCGGATTTTGCAACGGGCTGTGAGGCCACCGGGTTGGAAACCACGACCACGCGCCCCTCCCTGCTTCCTGCAAGATGTGGAGCGAGATTCCTGAACAGGTGATAGGTAGTGAACGCGTGCTGGCTCAACATGAACGCGAGATCCTTCGGGTCGGAATCCGGGAGGGCCCTGCCACCGGTCCAGCCTCCGACGAGGTGGATCAGGCCGTGGATCGCGCCGAATTTTGACAAGACGGCATCGACCGAGGCGCGAACCGCTTCGCCGTCGCTCAAATCAGCCTCAAGAGCGATGTGCCGGTCCGCCGGCAGGTTCAGATCGCGGGCAAGAGCCTCGAGCTTGCCCTTATCCCGGCCGAGCAACGCCAGATTGTCCCCGCGTTCTGCGAACGTCCGGGCAACGTGTTTTCCCAAAACACCGCCGGCACCCGTAATGACGATCGTTTTAGTCATAGAACTTGTGGATCTGATCCTCGCTCATCCCCTGAACGATCGGCCGGTCGCTTTGTTCCGCCAGATGTTCCTTGCCGTGAAAATCGATCATGTGCCCGGACTTGACCACCTTGGTCTCCAGATAGAAGCGGTTGTGCTCGTTCGGTTCCATGATGTGCGGGATGCGGTCCACGACGCGTATGCCATGCTCGGTCAGCTGCTGCATTTTCTTCGGGTTGTTGGTGATCAGCTTGATCGAGCTCACCTTCATCGACATGAGCATATGCGCGGCCACCGCGTAATCGCGCTCGTCATCGCGAAAACCCAGCGCCAGGTTGGCTTCCACGGTATCCAAACCCTGATCCTGCAGACTGTAGGCGCGAATCTTGTTGGTCAGGCCGATGCCGCGCCCCTCCTGACGCAGGTAGAGCACGATGCCCTTGTCCATCCCGCCGATCATCCGCAGCGCGCCTTCGAGCTGGTCGCGGCAATCGCAGCGCAGCGAACCGACCACATCGCCGGTCAGGCACTCGGAGTGCAGGCGCACCGGCACATTCTCCGCCTCCAGCACTTCCCCTTTTATGATCGCAACGTGCTCCTTGTCATCATGGTTATTCGAGAAGGCCACAATGTGGAAGTCGCCAAAGCGCGAGGGCAGTTCGGCAATCGCCTCGATGCGGACACAGACCTTGTCCCGCCCGACCCCTTCACATTCATGGCAGCAATTCTCATCCAGCAGCAGCTGGATTTGTTCGTGTGTGAATGTAGTCATAGTTCCTCTCAGGCAGGTCACATAAACCAAGTGACCTACAATGTATATCTCAAGACCACCCCGCCATCCTCCAATTGGTCGACATTCTTGAGCTGGAGGGATACCGCTGCATCGCGCGGGAAACCGAGTCCGTCTGCCAGGGTGGGGGCATCGGACCCGCCGAAGATCATCGGCGCGACATACACGGAAATTTCATCCACCAGACCCACACGGATCAACTCGAAATTCATGGTCCCGCCGCCTTCGACCATCAACCTGTCGATTCCCATTCGTTTCATCGTCCTCATCATCACGATGAGATCGATCCGCTCGCGATCGTGAACATATACCTCCACGCCGCGCGCCCGCAGGTTAGCCACCTGTTCCTCAGATGTCCGCTCGGTGGTAAATATTACGACCCGCGCCGGCCCGGCGGTGAGAAATTCCGATCCCGGATCGAGCATGGCAACGGTGGCAACTCCGATCCCCGCCGGGTTGGGCGGCAGGCCGCGCGCCATCCGTTCCGCCCGCAGGGATTCCGACTTGACCGTCAGCTTTGGATCCTCCTCCAGCAGGGTTCGCCCGCCGACCAGGATCCCGTCCGCTTTGGCGCGCAATTCATCCACGCGCTGCTTGTCGCGTGCGGAGGAAATCGAAGCACCCTTGCGCTCGAAGGTGTCGATCTTTCCATCCGCCGTCATGGCGACGTTGATGAAGGTGTACGGACGGTCCATCCTACAGTTATCCGAATCGCACCGATCGCATGCTGACCGATCCGCCCCAGACCTTCTCGGCGAAGAAGGATATCGGTTCTCCCTCCTCTTTCAAGGCCAGGGAATACAGCAGGGGGACATAATGCTCCGCGGTGTTGATCGCGAGCTGTGCGGCCTGCCCGTGTTTTTCATAATGAACGATCGGGTCGTGATCGTCGGCCAGGATCCAGTTCCTGACCTGGTGGTCGAACTCGCGCGCCCAATCGTAGGCGAAATCGCGGAACTCCACCAGGGAGAGATTGTGCACGATGTTGCCGGAACCGATGACCAGCACGCCCTCGCGGCGCAGGTCCCTCAACTGCCGGGCGGTCTCGTAATGGTCGGGGATCTGCAGGTTGGCGTTCAGGCTGAGCTGGATCACCGGCACATTCGCCTCGGGAAACAGCCGGTTCAGCACGGACCAGGTGCCATGATCGAGACCCCACTCGTGGTCTGGCTGCACCTCGGTCTTCCTGATGATTCGCCGCACCTGCTCGGCCAGGTCCGGGGCGCCGGGCGCGGGGTAATTCACCTCATACAATTGCCTCGGGAAGCCGTACATATCATAGATCATGCGCGGCTGCTCCATGGCGGTCACCAGCGTGCCGCGCGTCACCCAGTGCGCGGAAACGCACAGGATGGCCTTCGGCTTCGGCAGGGCCTTTCCCGCCTGCACCCAGGCGCGCGAAAATTCATTGTCTTCGATGGCGTTCATCGGGCTGCCATGCCCGACGAACAGGACCGGCATCTTCTCCAGCATGATTTCTCCATCCATTTTTCTTATCGGCGCCGCGCCCGCGCATGCACGTCCCGCAGCACATCCGCGATCGTCCGACGGCTCAAGGAATCCAACAACGCCGACTGCGCCGACGAAAACACTTCTTCAAGCACGCCGCGGATGTTCCCGCCGATCGGGCAGTAGCGGTTCGGATGGCTGTGCATGGAAAGCACCTCCTCCTCGCCCAGGCTCTGATACACCTCGCGCAGATGGATCTTGCCCGGGGCACGCTTGAGCTTCCAGCCGCCGCGGGCGCCGGGCTTGGATTCCACCAAACCCTGTTCGCGCAAGGCGGCCATCGTGCGGCGGATCACGACCGCGTGGGTATCCACGCTGCCGGCGATGTACTCCGAGGTGAGCGGCTGCCGGCTGTCCGCCAGCAGGGTGAGCGCATGGATCGTGATCGCAAAGCGCTGGCTGGTGTTCATATTTGTAACCATTATAGTTACGAATATGGAGCTGTCAAGCGGGATGGGGAAACGCTTATGGAAAATTAATAGGATCCCGAGAAGTACCTGGCGATGAGATCGGAAATATCCGCATCGGTGTTGGCGCGCACGACCGCGAAGAAATCCTCTCCGCTGGCATGTCCGCGGGCGAAGCGGGAGGCGTAATCCTTTAGAAAGCGGTAGAAATCCTCCTCCCCCATGCGCAAACGCAGATCCTCCAGGAAGTGCGCGCCGTTCAAATAAACCGCATTGGTGTAGGCGCGAAAGGTGCCGCCGTCGTAGATGGGCGTATCCACATATCCCTGTGGACCGAAGTAATCCACCCGATACTGCCACCACCAGTTCCCGAAGCGCGGATAGTTGAACTCGTAGAAGATCCGTTCGCTGTAAGCGGACATGGCCTCGTCCAGCCAGGGCTCCATGGCCTGATCGCTCCCCACCAGTCCGAACCACCACTGGTGGGCGATCTCATGCACGCCGATCGTCATCAGGTTGTTCTTCGCCCCTCCGCCGTACTGGCCGTAGAAGTCGGTGGAGATGAACACCAGGCCGTCATATTCCTGCCCGTCGTTGATGTCGGCCTGTACCACGGACAGGCTTTCATACGGATAAGGTGCGAATTTCACGTCGTACAATGCCACCGCCTGAACCGCCCCATGCAGAATCCCCTCGCCGGCGGCTTTATAACCGTCGAAGTAATACGAATGGATCTCCACCGACCCGACCGCGGAATCGCTCATGAGGAATTCATCGCTGGCGGAGATCGCGAACGTGCGCGCGCCGTACAAACGATAGCGGGTCCATTCACCATTCCCTTCAGCGGGCGCGCTGGCCGCGACGATCACCGCCGGATCGGTCTTCAAATTGACTTCGATATCCGATGAATCATAGACCAGGTGCTCCCCGAAGGGCATCGGATCATGTAAGACCCACCCGAGTCGGTACGGCACGATGAACGGATACCAATCCACAAGGTTGATCTGGTTGAAATCGTAGCCCAACAAACCGTCCGATCGTTTGGCGGGCAGGTTCAACGTGAAATTGAGGATGAACGTGGTGGCTGCTTTGGGCTGCAACGGTTGGGCCAGATTGATCGTGAGCCGCTGGCCATTTAGGGAAAAAGATGTCAGGGGAATCGTATCTTGTGAAATGGAATTTAATCCAAAGGTTCCAGCATAACGATTGGGCTGCACGGACAGGACCACGTCGGACAGGGCGATGCCGGTATTATTGTAGTACCGTATGGTCTCATCGACAGCCAGTGTATGCGCCTCGAAATCCAGGTCTGCATACAGGATGTAGTTCGTGCGCGTGCTCGTGGAGGGGGACGGATCCGGGTTTGAGACGGGGGGAAGCGGCGTGGGTGGAGGTATCGTAACAGTCGGGGGAGGCGGGGCGGTGGAAGTAATCGTTGGGAAGATTTGAACGGCCTGAGTAAAAGTCGGTACTGCGGTACTTTCGAGGGCAGAGGGTTGAAAGGGCGTTGGTGTGGGCGAGGCGTTCGGGTCTTGAGTTATCAATATGAAAGTGTGAAATTGAGGCGGGGGAGTTGCCGCCGGACCACAGCCCGCCAGCAGGGAAATGACCATCAGGAAGGGCACCAGGCTGGTGATGTCCTTTCGGAAATTTCCTCGAAGCATGCCGCCGCGAACCATCAATAGATGTTCTGGAAGTATTGCCGCACGAGATCGGAGTAATCGGTGCTGGTGTGAGTTTTGAGAATGCGAAAGAAATCAGCGGCGGTCACGATGCGACCGCGTCCCTGCGCAAGATAATCCTGCAGAAAGGCGAAAAAGGCTTCGTCGCCGATACGCACTCTCAAGTCCTCAAGGAAGTGCGCTCCCTGAAAATACGCGGCGTTGGTATAGGGGCGGAAACCCCCACCTTCGTAGATCGGGATATCCGCCCCTCCCTGAGGGGAATAGAAATTGATTCGATATTCCCACCACCAGGTCACCAGATTCGGGTGCACGGTCTCGTAATAGATCTTCTCGGAATACGTGCACAGGGACTCATCCAGCCACGGCTGGAGGGCTTGATCGTTCGCGACCTGATCGAACCACCATTGATGCGCGGTCTCATGCACAGCCACAAAGGTCAGATAGTTCGCCGGGGTACCGTCATACAGGCTGCCGTAAAAATCGCGGCTGAGGTAGAACAGACCGGAATATTCCATCCCGTCGTTGAAATCCCCCATCACGATCGACAGGGTCCGGTGCGGATACGGTCCATACCGCTGGCTGAAGACCTGAATTCCCTCGGCGCTGGCCTTCAAGGCCGCCTGCCCGCCGTGATCGCTCAAGGAAAAATAATAACTGGAGACGATCACGCCGCCCGCATCCAGCGTGGAGACCTGGAACTCGCGGCTGGCCGCCAGGGCAAATGTACGCGCGGCGGTGATGGTGTAGCGGGTGAAATCCGCCTGCGGTTCCGGGAATCCACTGGAGGCCACCACCGGCGCGGTCGACGGGTCTGCGAACTTCACGTTCACTTCATAATCCGCGGCATCGTACACAAGGTGTTCCCCATAGAACCATGGCTCATGCAGCACCCATTCGCCGTTGATGTTCGGCACCACAAAAGGGTACCAGTTCGTCAGGTTCAACTGCCGGCGTGTGTACCCGAAGATGCGCGGGCGGGACACGTTCGGATCCTCCTGCTCGGCAAACGGAAGCGAAAGGGTATATTGAATTTCGATGGTCAGCACCGTTTCAGGCATGAAGAAGGAGGACAGGGCGATATCCAGCCGCTGGCCGTCGAGAGAATAGGCCGTGGTCGGAACGCCATCGATGAAAAGACCGTTCATCGTGAAACAATCCGGCCACAGATTGGGCTCCACAGCGAGCACCAGCGCATTGAGCTGCCCGCCGGTATGGTTGGGATAGCGGATGGTCTCAGCCACTGCGACGGTGTGCGCGTCGTAATCGATCTTGACATCCAGTGTGTAGAAAGCGCGCGCCGGCGCGGGAACGGCGGTGGCTGTCGGCGTGAACGTGGAAACCGGATCAGGAGCGATGGTCGAGGTCGTTGTTGGCGGGACGGCGGCGGTTGCGGTTGGCGCCGTAGTTGCGGACGAACATGAGGAAACCAACAGAAAGAGCAAAAGAAACGCGGTGCGGAGGCGGGCGGCATTGTCAGACATGGGTGGTATTCTAACAAAAAACCCTCCGGCCGTGATCGATCTACCGGAGGGTAAAAACGCCAGGAGCGAATCAGCTCTCAATGATTTTCTTTAGGGCGGCCAGCGTGGATTCGAACCCGGTCAGCATCTGCTTCTTCATCATCTCCTCCATGCCGGGCATGTTGGGCATGCCGGCCGGAGTGAGTACCGCATCCACCTGAAGCGTTAGTCTGGTCCCATCGCCTTCCCTTTCGAGCAAATAGGTGTTGGTCACGTCCGAGGCCGGCGGAGCGGCAAGCGTCTTCACTCCAAATCGTTTATTCGGTTCCAGGGATATCACTTCGTTGGTTGTCTCCACGGTATGTCCCATGCTCGTGGTTTTGACCACATAGCGTGACCCCACCTTGAGCGGACCCTTGAATTCGACGCCGGTGATGTACGAACTCAGTTTCTTCTGGTTTTCCAGGATCGTGATGAATTCAAAAACCCTGGCCACCGGCCGGCCGATCGTTGTGGATACTTCAAGCACTGGCATGTCATGTTCTCCTCATATCCTCTAAAAAAGATTATCGGATTATACAGGCTTGATCCGTTTCCACGAGAATGCCAGCAGGAAAAAGACGGTAGCCGTTAGTACTATGGCAGCCCCCGAGGCAATGCTCAAATAATAGGAAAGATACAGTCCGATCAGGCCGGAGAGCGCCGCGAACAACGCCGCCAGCCCCATCATCGAGGGCAGGCGGTGCGTGAGCAGGGAGGCAGTCGCAGCCGGAGTGACCAGCATGGCGACCATCAGTGCCACGCCGACCGTCTGCAGCGAGACCGCCACCGTCACCGCGATCAGGCCGAGCAGGAGATTGTTCAGCAGATTGACGGGCAGGCGCAGCGTCATTGCCAGAACCGGATCGAAGGACAGCGTCATGAACTCCTTGTAGAACGCCGCCACCACAGCCAGCACGATCCCGCCGAAGATGGCAATCAGCCACAGGCTGTGGGGGGAAACTCCGAGGACATCGCCGAACAAGAAGTGGCTCAGGTCCACCGCGTAACTACGGACCGTGGAGATGAGCGCGATGCCGAGGGCAAACATCCCGGCAAAGATGATCCCGATCGCCGTGTCTTCCCGGACCTGCGCCCGCCGGCTGATCGCGCCGATGCCCCAGGCCGCAAGGACCGCCGTGCCCAGCGCCCACCAAAAAAGCGAGTCTCGAGTGCCGCCATTGATCAGATACCCCAGCGCGATGCCGGGCAGGATCGTATGCGCCAGCGCATCCCCAAAGAAGGCCATGCCGCGCAGGACTACATAACTGCCAACCACCGCGCAGACAATCCCCACAAGAACCGACGCGAGCAGGCCGCGCAGCATGAATTCATATTGGAGGGGTTCGAGGAGAAAGGACATTGGATTGACGATTGTGGATTGACGATTGGAGATTATCGATTTTGGATTGACGATTTGCGATTGCGCAGGGTTTTGATGGAGGCGACCGTCATGGAAAGGATTTCGTCTGTTTCTTTGTAAAGACTAGTGATTTGGTCTTTTGGAGCGAGTCCTGCTTCCACCAAAAGTTCAAGCCAATATTGGGTCTCATCACTTTCCTCTTCGACGATTTTCATTTTGTTGATCATATCGGGCGTTGATTTTGCGCGGCACGCGGCACGATAGTTTGCGCCGATGGATGTGCCCGAACGAATAACCTGTTTTCCGATCACATCTGCCGCAAGAGAGCGGGGCAGTTTTTCAACCTGCTTGATAATGGCAATAGCGAGTTTCTTTGTGCGTGCCTTGAAAGTCTTTTCGTCCATGCAATCTCCTTAATCGTCAATCGTAACTCGCAAATCGTCAATTGTGAACATGGTCGTGTTCCCCGTCATCGCAACACGAGTCATCGATGGCCAACAATCCTTCCTGGCCATCCATCGTGCGCAGTCTCCCGCCATACGCCTGCAGCAGTTTCTCGGAATGCAGCACCTCGGCGGGATTCCCGAAGGCGATGATGCGAAGGTTCAAGAGCATGATTCGATCAAAATGACGCGCGGCCTGGTCAAGATCATGGGTGGCCAGCATCACCGTGACCCTGTCTCCCCGTAATACTTCCAGCAGGTCGAGCAAGCCCTCCTGAGCCGGAGTGTCCAGCCCGCTCAGGGGCTCGTCCATCAGAATCAACTCCGCCTCCTGCGCCAGCGCCCGCGCGATGAACATGCGCTGCTGCTGCCCTCCCGAAAGCTGTCCGATCTGCCTGCCGGAGAGGTCGGCAATTTCCACCGTCTCGAGCGCGTGCTGCACAAACTCCCAATCCCTTTTCCTCGGCCAGTTCAGCGGACCCAGCTTTGCGGAACGCCCCATCATTACCACATCCGCCACGCTGACCGGGAAGTTCCAGTCCACCTGACTGCGTTGTGGGATGTAGGCAATGCAGCTGTGAACCGACGGTTGGGATCCGGAGACGGTCACCTCGCCGGAATTGGGAGGCAGTACGCCGGCCACCACCTTGAAGAGCGTGCTCTTGCCCGCGCCGTTCGGTCCCACCACCGCCACCCGCTCACCCACATGCAGATGAAAGGTGATTTTTTCCAGGGCGGTGCGCCCGTTGTAACGCACGTGCAGGTCATGTACATCCAGGATGGGCTTGTCTGATTGATGATCTATTCTTGGGTACATGTCATTTCAGGGCGTCCACGATTCTCGCCACATTATGCTTCATCAGATCCACATACGTTGCCGCGGGAGGACCCTCGGTAAGCGATTCAAGATGCAGGTCAGACACTACCCACACACCGGTTTCCTCCGCGATCTGCCGGGCCAGAAGATCGCTGTCGCTGGCGTCGAGGAACACGGCGGAAACACCGAGGGTTTCGATCCGATCCACGAGCCCGGCCATCTGCTGCGCCGAGGGCGAGGCATTGCCGCTGAAACTCTGGATCACCGAACCGATCACTTGAAATCCATAACGATCCGCGAAATAACCCAGCGCCTCATGGTTTGTGACCAACAGGCGTCTCTCGGCGGGTATCTGGTTCACCTGGGCTGTAATCCACGCGTCCAGTTCCAGCAGCTGCTTGAGATAGGCGTCTGCGTTCCGCCGGTAGATTTCCGCTCCATCGGGATCGAACCGGATCAATTCTTCGCGTATATTTTCGACGTAGATCATGACCAGGGTCGGATCCAGCCACATGTGCGGATCGACTTCACCTTCCGACTGCGCTTCCACTCTCACCGGAATGCCTGCCGAGGCCTCGACGACCTGCCTCTCCCCACCGGCATTTTCCAGTAGGGATTCGATGAAATGTTCGTATCCCGCGCCGTTGATAATCAACAACCTGCTCTGCTCGATCTTCACGACATCCTGCGGAGTCGGCTGGTAACTGTGCGGATCCGCGCCGAAGGGAAGCAGGGAATCCACGATCAAGCGATCTCGTGCAATATTGCCCGTGATGTCCGCCAGAAAGGTGGTGGAGGTCAGGATTTCCGGAGCCGCATCGGATATGGATCGCCCGCATGCCGCAAGCAGCAAGGCAATCAAAGTCAGAATAAGTGCCGTGCGATTCATTGATCCCACATCCCTACCTGCACGTCCGGCATAAGCCGAAAAGCTGAAGCCAAAAA
>VGNF01000012.1 GCA_016866195.1 Chloroflexota bacterium
CCCCACGTCGGTGATCATGATCTCGTAGGAGTCGGTCGTTTCCATATCTTCATGCTGTCCGAAATAGAACTCACCCGCGGGGACTTGCGCCCAGGAGCCCGGGTCAACGCCCGTGTCGAAGATGGGAATCGGAGCGTTCAAGTCAACGGGGATGCACGAGGCCAACATCGCCGCGAATAGTACGAGGGTCAGGAGGAAGCGTTTCATTTCACCACCTCCTGCGCGAGTTCGCGAGTCGCTTCTTCCGTCCAACGTCCCTTCGGTTTGAAGAGATCGGTCAAGCGCCAGACCATGACGATCGCGAGCAGGACGAGCAGAAAGCCGAGGCCGAAGTCGATCATGTACATCAACGTGTTGACCAGCGGCTGTTGTTCGGCTTCGCTGATGAAGAGGCGCTTCATCTCGAGGACCGTCACCGCGCCAAGGGCGAGGTCGGAGAGGAAGATGATACTCCAACCGTAGAGTTGGCGGACCTTGCCTTTCAGACCGAGCATGTCGCCGTAGTACATCAGGATAATGGTGGCGATGATGGCCGAGAGCGCGTGCCAGTGTCCCGTCAGTTCGATGCGCTCTTCACGCGCAGGCCACATGCGGAAGATCTCGTCGAGGCGGATGGCCATGAAGATGCCGATGCCGCTGGTGGTGAAGTTCATGAACAGCATCTGCCAGGTGGGGCCGAACTTGAGCGGGTCGCTGACCATCGCGCCGAGTTTTTGGAGGAAGGTCGGTTTGGCAAGATGCGCCGTGCCTTCCTTGGCAAACTTGCCCCAACTCCAGATGAGCAGGAAGAGCGCCGCCAGCATGGAGGGGGTGGCGCCGACATAAATGATCATGTGAGCCACGGGTTCGAGCGGAGTGACCACGCCCCACACGCCGAGGTTGAGCACGATACAGCCGAGGATCATCAAAGGCATGGCGACCTTGTGCCAGATACCCTTGAAGTCCAGCCAGCGTCCGATGATGAGCGTGATCATGATGGCGATCAGCGCCAGCATGATATGCAAGTGGCCAATGACCGAATATTCCATCGTTGTCTTTTCGGGGAGGCGGATGATGTTCTCGGCCAGGAAAACTTCAAAACCGTTGCCGAAGAAGGAACCCGGCACCGCGCCGAAGAGCGCGGAAAGGACGGTCGTCACGGCGGTGGTGAAGAAGGCAACGCGCTCCAGGTCAACGCCATTTTTCGTGCGGGCGTAATCGCCCTCACCCCCGACCCCTCTCCCGCTGGGAGAGGGGAGATAGTAAGCGGGATCCCACGGCCAGAGCGCGATGCACAGCAGGACACCCGCGAAGAAGATCAGCGAAAGCCCCGTGATGTAAAGCCCATGGAAAGCCCAGTTGTGACCGAAGTAGGCGAAGCCCATGCCGAAGACCATCGTCAAAACATAGCCGACGGTGATGAGCACGCGCACCGACATCTTGAAGAATTCCTTTATCTTAAGGAGGCCGGTCACCATGTAGGTCTCGATGGCGATGATGGCCATGGCGATCGAGTGATACAGGATGACGATGCGGCCTTCTCGTTCAGCCTGGACGATATCCATGCCAAGGGTATTGATCACCACCTCGCGCACACCCATCTCTGCCATCGGGCCGGAGAGCATTCCGAACACGGCAGTGACGATCGCAACCATGGCAATGGCCACCAGGATAAGCCCTTTGGTCGAGCCGAAGAGATAATTGAAACGTGTTTTGATAAATTGCATGCAGTTGCCTCCGTATCAGACGATGGACAATCGACCATTGACCATGGTCTGTCGTCCATCGTCTAAGGTCCGATCATCCCCTACGAGTGAATCCCAACGTGAATGCTCCGGTCATCAGGAGGAGCAACGGGGTCAGAATCAGCATTACGAAATCCGGGCTGAAGAACAGCAGCTGCCTTCCCACCGAGATGAATGCCAGCGCGATCCCGCCAAGGCCGATCAACAGACCGCCGATGCCGACCCAGAAAAATCCCTTCGGAGCGCCTTTTGCATAGAACGGGCCGAGGAAGATCACCAGACCCGCCACGCCGTGGAAGAGCGGAACAGCGATCTTCTTGAGCGCGTCCATGCCGCCGATGCTGGTGACGGCGATCGCCAGGAAGCCAATCGCGGCAAACCACTTGAAGTAGGTCTTCCAACTGGGGAAGTACTCCTCAGCCAGTCCCATGGAAATCCCCAATGGGATCAAGCTGGCGACGGTCAGCACATAGGGTGAGGCCAGGATTCCCAAGCCGAGGAAGATCAGCAACAGGCCGGAAACCAAAAGCACTGCAAAACCCATCAGATAGTACAGGTTTTGCAGTGCTTTGTGCAGGCCGTATCGCTTCCAGAAGTACCAGCACAGGTAGGCAGCCAGCAGGCCGGTGAGCAGAAGAAAAAGGTTGTCGAGCGTGAACAGATTCATGACATTCTCCTTTACAGGTTAAATCGAATGGTAACGGACACGGACTCGCCTGTTAAGTGAATTATTGCACAATTTGTGTCAAAAATCTGTGACATTTGTCACACACTCGACCGGGGCATAATCCTCCTGACCCTCCCTTCCAACGTTCTACCCGGTTTCCGTCCAGCGCTCCCAAGTTCCGGGCCAGACGAGGATGACAACCAGGATCAGACAGGCGATCGGTCCCAGCGCAAACAGGGAGAAGCGGCCCAATTGCTGCGCGGTGACGAATGCCAAGGGGATTCCCACCACCAACTCGGTTGTGCCTGCTACGAGCCCTACCACCCGCATCCAATTCCTGGGCTTTATCAAAAGGCCCACGGTGACCACAGCCCAACCCAGCATGGCCAGCCAATGCAGGCGCTGAACCAGCACAAAAATGGGCGCACCATGGGTGATGATCCGGCTGGTGCTGGATACGCCGTTCATGAAACAGAAGATGTAGGCAATGCCGGTCAATAGAGCCAGTAGTGTCCGGCTCCAGGATAGATTTCCCACATTTCTGGCGAGAAGAAAATAGATGACCAAATACGGCCAGAAGAGGGGAAAGTAGATCGGAGGCAGATCGGCGGCCATATACGGCACGTTGATGAACCAGCTGCCCAGCAGGGCCAAAACGATCCCGACGGCCGAGAGCAGGAACGCCCACTCCTTCTTCATAAAGAAGCCGTACGCACTGACAGCAAACAGTACACCAGCGAAGATGCCAAAGTCGGTTAGCAGCGGATGGATGTACTTCAACAGGATCTCACAACCCGGCTCGGCCGACTCCGCTCCCATACCGATGTGATACCAATTCAGGAAGAGCACAAAGTGCCCGATGATTCCCATCAGGGCGCTGATGACGGCCAGGATGCCGCCCAGGGTATTTTTATTCTTCATATCGGTCTCCTTTTATCCTTTTCAAAGGATTGTTGTGGTTCAATATCAGGGATTGGTGCCGGTATGGCACGAACAGCCGTTGTAATAGGGCGCGTCGTTGTGCGCCGCGACATAGACCACTGTCGCCGGTTCGATCGTCAGGTCACAATCTTTAAGGAAGAGAGGCTCTTCCTCCCATTCAAGGGCTTGGACATCACACGCCACATAGACCATCCCCTTCCACGTGCCGCGGCAGAGCGGGCCGGTGATCACCTGGTCGACGCGCATCATCCTCCCGGCAATCTCGACCTCGGTCGGTCCATGGTATACCTCCGAGGGCGGGGGCAGTTCCATCAACTCGGAAGGGGTCAGGTATTGTGGAGACCCAAGCGTGGCCGGACAGGCCGGCTCGGGCTGGCAGGCAGCCAGGAACAATGTGATAATCGCAACAAAGAGGAGATGCTGCCTGTTCATTTTCAGCTCGCGATATAATGGTTTTGCATGTGAAATATAGCACAAATAAGGAGTAGGGTCTTTGCCTTAAAGCAAATCCGATGCAAACCCACCAGGAGAGGAGGCGCGACGCATGAATAATCCCCATAACACCCTGACAGCCGGACTCTTTTCCCATCTCGACCCGGCTGAGGTGGATGAATTCATGGGAAAGGTGCAAACTCGCAGTTATACGGCCGGGGATTGGATCGCCCAATATGGAGATGCCTGGCCCTACCTGTTCCTGGTGAAAAGTGGCGAGGTGACTGCGCTCAAGGAATCGTTCGAAGGGCGCAGCCTGATTCTCACCAGCATCCTCCAGGGCGAAGTGTTTTGGGGACTGGCTTTTTTTATTCCGGATGCGCCCATGCCCGCCAGCCTGCGGGCTTCAAAGGATTGCGAATTGATGCTCTGGACCCATGAGAGCATGTTTCCACTGTTGATGAAGAATGGCAGGCTGTCGTGGGAACTTTCCCGCCTGATGATTCAGCGCGTGCAGCTGGCCAGCGAAATTGTAGAAAAACTGGCCTTTCAACCGGTGGGCGGGAGGCTGGCGCGCTTGCTGGTCGAGTATGCCGGGGAGGACACTCGCGGGCCGGTGGCTCGGAATTCCACGCTCGATGAGATGGCCGCGCGCATCGGCTCCACCCGCGAGGTGGTCTGCCGCTTCCTCCATCGATTCTCGGACCAGGGCCTGATCGAAATCACCCGCACCGAATTTTCCATCACAGACCGCAAAGGGCTCGAAGATTACGCGCGGCATCTCAAGGGTTGAACGCCGGTCTCTGCCGTAAACTCAAGGATAGCCGTGGAAATCAGCGCTCAATTCCCAAACAGCCTCATTTTTGTACAGTAAGACTCTCCCGTATTGAAACTACAGTCGTGCCGAGAAACACCAATAACGCAACTTCATTAAAGAGTCCGCCCCACATGCGGAGTGTGTGCAAATTGGTGTAGTCCGCGAGTACGCGCAGCATGAGTGAAATGTGAAGCAGGGCTAAATGAACGTAAAAACCACCCTGGAAATTGATCGGCAGACCCAGGATGGCGGGGAAGATGATCGGCGCGTGACCGAAGATCATGGAGATGACAAAGCCGACGAAAACCGTGTGAAGAACCGCGTCGTATCTTGGACCGGCGACCTGCGCGCCAAATCCCAGGCTTAATCCACCGCCGATTCCCAACCAGATGAATCCCAAAACGAGGCACCAGGCGATATAACGCGTGAGCGGGAGTTTGTGCCGCAGGTTTTTCCAGGCAAGATCGCTTCGGATGGACCAGACCGCAAGCGCGAGCAACGCCGCCCCGATCAAGCGCGTCCCAGCCTGCAAATCGAATGGCGTATAAACCGTGCCCGCAAGAAATATTAGAATAATCACACAAAATAGTATCTTTTGAAATTGGGATGGGCGCAGTACGCGGCTGAGTTCCAACCGCTCGCCTGCGATCGTCAATACCAGGAACGCCTGCCAGAAAAAGACGACTTGAAAGACCGGCCGCCCGAAGAGCCAGAGCAGGTTGCCGGCGAACCAGGTCAATGCCCCGAGAAACATGGTCACAGTGTGCAGGGCGGTTTCACGGCGTACGATCTCGAACAGGATCATCACTCCGCCGAGGCTGGCGATTATGAGCAGGATGGGCCCCACAGCAGGGATTCGAACCAGCAGGGTGAGCACTCCTCCAAATCCCGCGAGCAGGGGAGGCAGGTACATCCATCTTTGTTTCAACGCCACAGCCCGCTCGAGCGTAATCAGCGTCCCGAGAAACCCGGAGATCATCAATGGACCGTGCGCCATTGCCAGGGAAGGAGTTAGCGCGGGCAGTCTCCAGCCAAGGCGCATGAGGCCGGCCCACAACCCGGCGAGAAGGAGGAAGATGGCGAGCACCAGAAACGGAATCGGAGTACGGGTGGGGATGGAACGCATACCCTCATTCTACGGACAAATTGGATTTTGGGCAAATAAACCGGCGATTTGACACGCGGTTCGGTGTGACTAAAGTTACAGACTTTCGTCCTCAAATCAGCCTACGATATAAAAGTCGAATCATTATCGAAATCCGCTTTTCACCCAGCTTGACAGTGCACTCGAGTTGGTCGCTATGCACGCACGAAGCACATCACCGGAAGAAAGGTCTCCAACAGGTTCTTCAGGAGATCCATGAAACAACCGGTACGATGCTATGGTGTTCTGAAATAACAAGGGGGAGAGACGGCTGTCCCCCGAAAGTCAGGGAAAGCCTTGAGACAAATGCAAGGTTTGTGCACGATCTCACAATAAGGAATATTGAGCTATTGAGGTTGTTAAGAAATTGGTGAACAATAGTCAAAAACGGAGGCCGGCATGTCTGCGAGAACACCTTCGAAAAACAGGGCAAGGTGGTTGCTGCCATCGGTCCTTATTCTGTTCATCATCTGCGCATTGATCCTGGGTGTGGGCTATCTACTAGCCCGGCCTGCCCAGGAAACTCCCCTGGCGCTCATCACCGCGCCGCAGCACGGTGAGACCTTTATCGGTTTTGAAGGGATCTCCGTCACCGCTTCGGGCTTATATTCAACCGGAGTCGAGCGCCTCGAGTTGTACGTGGACGGCGGCTTGGCATCCGTTCAAGAGACCACCCTGCCCGGCGGTTCCAACCCGTTGATGCTGTTGGATGAATGGACTCCATCCACGCCGGGGCGCCACCTGCTCACCGTCCGCGCCTACACAAAGGACGGGCAGACTGCGGATTCATCCGTCGTGATGGTGGACGTTCTCCCCGCGCCGGAAACGCTCGAACTGGACCTCTCCACCTTGCGCGACCCGGCCAGCGGTTCCTGCCCAAGCCTTTCACAAATCTCATCTACATCGGGAGTCTTAATTGAACGGCTGATTGAGCTGAATCCGACCCTTGTGGGGACGGATCCTAACGCTCCTCTTGCCTGCGACGTGCGACTGACTGCACCGTCTGCTTCTTCAACCGATAGCGGACCAGGCGGAAGTGGAACGAGTCCTGGTGGAGGTGGACCGACACCCGGAGGGAGCGGTACGGGTCCCGGCGGAGGTTCGACAGGAAGCCCTCCTCCGGCTTCTAGAGTTGGATCACCCGCAGCGCCCACCGGCCTCATCGGCACGCTCACCTGTACAGATGCCACCATTTCATGGAACGCCAGCCCGGATGCTGCCGATGGATACGCCTTGTACGTTTTGCGTCCCGGCTCAAGCAGGTTTGAACGGCTGGTCTTCATGAGCGGCGAAACAAGTACAAGTTTCCCCATCAGTACGCCTGGAGATTACCGATTTCAAATTGCCTCTCTGCGAGGCGGAATGGAAGGTTTGAGCCCCCTTGTGACGCTCTCCATGCCGGGCTTGTGCGTCCCACCCGCCATCGCGCCGGGAGTTACAGATCTCACGCTCAGTCTGATGAGCATGGTCACCTCCGAACCATTCGACGGCGCATACTGCTATGCCCGTGTGATGGAGATGCCGGATGTACGCCTGCCGCGGCTGGATTTCTCCGCCATGCGCCCGGGGGCGGACGGCGTTACCTATTCCATCCAGCATCAGCTTCCAAACCGCGGCATGTTCCGCATTGCCATTCCCGAAGATGGAGCCGTCACGTTGGGGATGGAATGTTGGGGTTATCGCGGAGCAGAGTCGCACTCTCTGGGCAGTTTCACCAGCACGCATTTTCGCGAGGAATGGGACGGGCGCGAACTCTCTGCCATACATCGGTCAGGGATCAAAATGGCATCTTTGAATGGAATCCCGCCGCAATCCGATAACAAGGCGGAGTTCAGCTTTCGCATGACCTATCGCATTGCCGCGTCAATCCCTTCGGCACTGCCGGGCTTGCTCGATCCGGGCCTGCTTCCATCTCTCACACCGGATATGCTCACACCCATCGAGGGGCCGGGTATGAATATTCCGGCGCCCACCAACCTGCGCATCAGGAACATTCCGGGTCGCCTTGGTCTGAACGTTTGGTCGGGCGAGTTGGAATGGGATTGGAACGGCGCGCCGCATTTCAACGAAAGCACGATCAGCGGCTATCACGTGACCATGTGGGTGCAGGATGTCGCAACAGGGCGGCTGGGCGGCAGCCCGGTGGTGTTCTGGCAAGCTGACGTCACGCCCGGTTCACGCAAGTATGTCACATTGCCGCGTATTCCGGAGATCTTTGGCTGCGGTTATTCCATCATCTTTCGCGTTTCGGCTCGCGCCGGCACGGCGGAATCGCCAACGGATACCAACCGTGATCTGTATCTGCGCCAGCCCGAATGCCGGGCGGCGGCGCAGTTGAACATCACGCTTGTCTCGCTCCAGCTTCAGGGCGTGCTCGATCACGGAGAATACTGTCCCTTCTGCGGCGATAACCTCCAGATCGAGCTTAAAGGCTCAATCTCGACCATCATGGGCGTTCGTCAAGAAGGGATACAGGTATTGCGCTCTTTGAATCCGCGTGACGCCTGCGATGGGTTCCCCATCGGGGATGGCATCCATCCGTTTTACGATTTGTATTTGCTGCGTTTTCGCAATGGGCGAGGGGAGAGTTTCGGCAGGCTTCAACATCAATTGCGATTGAACATCACCGATTCAGGTCAAACCATTCCAATCTATGTCAGGCTATTCGATCACGATCCGCTCTTCCTGCTCCCCTGTGGCGTGCGGAATGACAGGGTGTTGAGATTCGATCTCGAACTTCCGGCGCGCAGCGTCGTGGATTGGCAGAGATACCAGGAGACGATCATCCGCAGCGGGCGAATCATGAGCGGAGCCGCAGATGGAAGTGTGGATCAGGGACAGGCGGCAATCACCATTCACATCATCGGCGAGCCGTGGCGTCCCTAGCAGGGAAAACCCCAGGAGGCATGAAATGAAAACCAAACTCATCAACCTGTTGGCTGTTGTTTGCCTGGCGCTTTCCGCCTGCACCATGCCCGGTTCCGGTGGAGAGACCGGCAGCGGCGCGTACACCGTCTGGATCGACCAGCCGTTGAGTGGCGCGACCGTTCCGTTGGGTCCCTTTGCACTGAAGGCTCACGCGCAAAACACGGATGGCTCCGTGCAGGCTATCGAATTCGAAGTGAACGGCATCCTGTTGGGAAGCATGCCGGTGGACGGCTCCTTGCCGTTGGTCTATGCCGAATTCGAGTGGAATCCCTCCGTGCCGGGCATGGCTGAAGTGCGCGCGGTGGCAGTGCGCGGAGGTCAGCGCGACCCGTCCGCGGCGGCTCAAGTCTGCGTCTCTGGAATGGTGAAGACCGCCTCGCTCGGGATCGAAGCGGCAGACTGCGGGGATGAAGGGACTGCCGCTGCGCAGCCCCCCGAAGAGAAACCCACAGAGGTCACCCCAAGCGCCCTGACGCTCGACTTCAAATTTGGCGCATCTCCTGACCCTGTTTATTATGGAGCCTGCGCGTCCGAACCCCAAACGCTCAATTTCGAAGCCGTCCTCTACGACACCCAAACCGGCAACCCTGTTGCGTCGTCGCAGGTTTCGTCGGTGAACATGCATTACGTCATTCAAAATACAGGAGGGGCGCGCGGCGAATTCCTTTTGAATTTGCCGGACGCTAGTGGGGGTCTGTATCGCAACTCGTTGAATATCAACGACAAGGCTTTGTCCACGCTGGGAAGCGGAAACGGGATCATCGAATACTGGGTCGAAGTCCTGGATACGGGCGGCGGCACCGCGGCCAGTCCGCATCTAACCGTGAACTTGATGAATTGCGGACAACAGGCCGCTGCGACGTCTACGAAAGGGGCGGGTGCGCCCACCCCAACCTTCAGTGCGCCTCCACCCCCGCCGGTTACGAATACGCCACCCAAAGCGGATACCACGCCGCCGGTTTTTGATGTCACATCGGTCTCTGCCTTCGATGTATATTACATCACCGGCTGCGGCGCGAACACGATCACCGTCGAAGCCTATGTGACAGATGACAGCGGGGTTGGTTCGGTCAATCTCATCGTCAGTTACATCGGCTCCGGATCGGGCGGCATCTTCGTCTCAATGACCCCCATCGGCGGGAACATCTATCGCGGTACGCATGATGTGGGCAGCCAGGCATACGTCATGTTCGGAGGCGTCAATGGACAGGTCGGTCTTTATGTGGAAGCGCAGGATGCATTTGGCAACGTCGCCGGTGAGGATGGCGGAACGATCAACGTGCTGTATTGCCCCGGATGAATCGGATCACGATTGGCAGGTAGAAACCAGCACTTAAAGGAGAGCAACATGGTAACAATCCCTAAACTTACTTCTTCATTCCTGATACCATTGAGCATCCTTGTATTGGCGTAATTTACCTGCAATGTCGGAGGGACCGCTCCCATCGCCGCGCCGCACCGGCGGATTCTGTTGCGCCGAACGTCCCGTCCGTGCTTTCCGGAGATCCTGCCAACATCGTGATCCAGGCGCCGATTCCCTAGAATCCCGCAAATAGGTGAATCTCAAAGGATTGGTCTCACCTGGCCGGATTGTACGCTTTGTCACCCCGTTGTCCTTTCAAGTGGCAGTCACCCCTGAAGATCAAAGAAACGCCTTGATTCATTTCATTCCTTTTACAGGGTATTTTCAGAAACTGGAATCACGCTTGAGCAGATCGTAGACCGTCTCCCTGGCCAGGATCTCTTTTGCATTTCTCTGTTCGAGCCAAAGAACCGCAGGCCTGCGCGCGCCATTGTAATTGGAGGCCATGCTCAGGTGATACGCGCCGGAGACCGGGATCGCAATCCACTCTCCAACCTGGACTTCAGGCATGAGCAGCTCCTCGATCAAAACATCCCCGGACTCGCAAAATGGTCCGCCGATGGAGGTCTTCACGCGCATCGAGCGGTCCGGGCTTTCCACCGGCAAACAACTATATCGTGCGCTATACATGGCATGGCGCGGATTATCCGCCATGCCTCCATCGATCAGTAGCCATGTGCGATCCCCGCGCTTTTTTACGGCTCCAACCCGATAGATCGCCACACCCGCCTGCGCGATCAGGCTGCGCCCCGGCTCGAGGTGCAGGTGGGGCAAAGCTAATCCACGCGACCGACAGCCCTCCACCACAGCCTCCGAGATTCCCCGTACGTAGCCCTCGATGGATGGATTCGGCAACTCGTCCTCATGATACGCAATGCCCCACCCTCCACCGGGACAGAAATGCCATTCGCCGCCGAATCCGATTTCCCCGGCCATATCCAGCGCCAGCTCGATCGCTGGAATCAGCGGTTCGGGATCACGAAAGTTCGACCCCTGATGAAAGTGCAGCCCATTCAGAGGAAGACCGTTTTCCCTGCAAAACGATACCGCCTCCCGGATTTCCTCGCGCGTCATGCCAAACTTGCTGTCGAGCTGCCCGGTTTGGGTGTGTGCGTGGTGAGTGGTTACGGCGAGGCCGGGCAACAGGCGGAGCCATAAAGAAATGTCACTCTGAGGGAGCGTAGCGGCCGAAGAGTCTCGTTTTGCAAGGTGGGGATTCTTCGCTTCACTCAGAATGACATGAATCCTTTTTAGTTCCGTCAAATTATCCACAACGATCGTACCGGCATTTTGGAGGGCGGAATTCAAGTCATCGGTCGATTTGTTCACCCCGTGTACAAGCAGCTGCTCACGCGGCAGGCCCGCGGCGCGCGCGATGACGATCTCGCCCTCTCCTGTGCAATCCACGTTCAACCCGCGGGCGCGTGCCCAACGTGCAATGGCCGTGCACAAAAAAGCCTTGCCGGCATAGGTGATCGCGGCCGGGGCAGGGTAGTGGGCTGCGAGCGCCGACTGATACTCACCCAATTTAAGGTCGAGGGTAGCGCGGTCGTACACATACAGCGGAGTCCCATACTCCCTCGCCAGGGAGGTGAGCGGGATGTCCGCGATCGTCAAGACATCCTCCTGGATTGTGGTCCCCGCGGGGAATAATTCAAGCCGCTTCATTCAATCGCTGAAGAACAGCTCCCACCACACCTGCCAGTTCTTCATCGGTGTTGGAACCGGCACAGGCGTGTTCACAACCAGGGGTTCGCTGCCCGGTTGAGGGATCGGCACCACCGGCTGATCGCCCTCCTGCACGTAATGCCCCTCCGTGCGTGCCCACTCCTCCACTGCAGCCGTGGAGCTGGCATATGCCACCTGGGTTTGAAGCGCATGCTGCGTTTGCATGGCTTGTGTGGCGGCGACGCGCACCTGCTCGCGCTCGTCATTCAAGCGGTTCAGTTCCTCCAGGCGCGAGTTGAATTCGATCACGATCAGAATCAGAAACAGGATTCCGGCAAAGACCAGCACGCGGCGTCCACTGATGGGAAGGTTTTTCATGGATGTATCTTAATCATAATCCATCTCATTGACAAGCGAAGTGGGGGACCTGTGGTACAATCTGCCCCCGCAGAGCGCAGTACCCTTCGCTCGCACAGCGCCGTGCAATACACGGCGACTCTTCCCAAAGAAAGGGCTTAAACCATGAAAGTCCTGTTGATCAAGGACGTCTACAAACTGGGCCGCGCCGGGGATATCAAAAAGGTGGCCGACGGCTACGGCCGTAATTTTCTCCTCCCGCAGGGATTTGCCGTGCTTGCCACAGCCGGCGCTCTCAAACAGGTGGAAAAGATCAAAGCGCAGGCCGAGATCCGGCGTAACGCGCAGAACGAGGAACTCAAGGGACTCGCCGATCAGGTCCAGGGCATTACCCTGACCTTCCCGGTCAAGGCCGGAGAAACCGGCAAGCTGTATGGTTCCATCACCACGCAGGATGTTGCCACCGCGCTTTCGGAAAAAACCCGTTTCGAGGTCAAACGCCAGCAGGTGGATATGCAGCCCATCCGCGCCATCGGTGAATATTCCTCGCACATCCGTCTGACCATGGACCTGGTGCCCGAGATCAAGATCATCGTCCATCGCGAAGGGGAAAGCGCCGAGAGCGTGACCGCGCCACCCGAGGAACCGAAACCGGAAAAACCGAAGGCTGCCCGGGGCAAACGCAAAGCCAGGGAAGAGACACCCGACCAGGAACCGGCACCAGCCGAATAGTCCGCAACCATCACCGGCGCGAGCCGGTGATGCCGTTGTATTACAGAGTGCTGCGTTGATATCCAAATTGTGGTTACGATTTCCTGCCTTATTTCGACCCAACCCCGTTTAGAGATTTATGCAGGAAGCAGTAGAATAGATACATGCCCGATACGGTAGGTCAGCGCCTGAAGAAGGCGCGCGAGGAAAAATATTTGACGCTCGAAAAAGTCGCCGAGCAGACCCGCATCCGCGCGACCTTCCTCAAGGCCCTGGAAGCCGACGATTACTCGGTGATGCCCTCCGCGGCGCAGGGACGCGGCTTCCTGCGCAACTACGCAGAATTCCTTAATATTGACATCGACGAGGTGATCGCCGAACTGCACCGGGGGGCACCTCCGCCAGAGCAAATCAGCGGACCGCTCCCGGAGATCAAGAGTGGCGAAATGGAAGTGCCGCGGTTGACCGAGGTGACTGCCGAGCAGGAAATCCCCCCATCCCGGATGAACGAGTTTTTTGCCGGATGGAAAGCCCGTTTCAATGACTCACTGCAGGGGATTCGGGATCGGCTGGCACAGCGGAGAAAGCCAACTCCTGGTAATGAAATGGAATCCGCCGAACCGCCAGCTGATGAGAGAGCAGAAGAAGTACCAGCGCCTCCCTTTCCAGCGGAGGAAGCTTCCGGCGTTGAAGCCGAGTCAGCTGATCTCGAACAGGAAACGAAAATCCCAATCCTGGCCGGACTTGGTTCACTGTTCAAATTTTCCATTCGACGGCGCGAAGCCACGTCCTATTCGCAGGCGCCGGTTGAGGAAAAAGAAGGCTCCTCCATCCCGGTCGAGCCTGGCGGCATTCCGCCGCCTGAAACCTCCAGGGATATCTTCGCCGAGATCGGGAGAAAGCTGCGCGACCGCCGGGAGATGCTCAGCCTGACGATCGACGAGGTGGAACGTCATACGCGCATGCGCTCCGCCTACTTGTATGCCCTCGAAGAAGGCCGGGTGGAAAGTCTGCCTTCGCCGGTGCAAACGCGCGGCATGCTTGCCAACTATGCAGCCTTCATGGACCTGGAATCGGAATCGATTTTGCTGCGCTTCGCGGATGCTTTGCAATCCCAGCGCCGCGAAAAATATTCCGAGACCCCGCGCGAGATGGTGCAGAGCGAGGTGAAGACCTCCATGCCGATCCTGCGCAGTTTCATCGCAGGCGACTTGATCTTCGGCATGGTGATGATCGCCACGATCCTTGCCCTTTCGATCTGGGGCATCACTCGCGTTTTGGATTCGGAGGAGGGGGCAGCCGTTCAATCCACCGCGCCCTCGATTGTGGAAGTGCTGGCGGGAACGCCGCAGGCAGGTGGTCCCGCTGTGGAGACATTCGTCCCTGTGGGCGAGGCTCCACTCCCGACCGGCGCATTTGGATTGAACACCGTCGAAGCCCCGACCTTCAGCCCGAATATCAACGTCGTGATAAACGTATTTGCCGTCGAACGGACCTATTTACAGGTGAAGGTGGACGGGGAAGTTGCCTTCGAAGGGCGTATTACGCCGCGCGAAACCCGGCAGTATGAAGCGGAAAATCAGGTTGAACTATTGACCGGCAACGGTGCCGCGCTGCGCATCACCTATAATGGAAGGGATCTCGGCCTGATGGGCAACATCGGCGAAGTGGTCAGCCGGGTCTATACCATCGCCGGCGTAGTCACCCCGACCTCCACCGTACCGCCCACTCCGACGGCAACCCTGCCCACCACTCCCACTCCTAGCCCAACCCCGACCTTGGCTCCAACGCCGGAAGAAACCTCCGCCCCATAGACTTTTCCACCGGCAATCAACCTCATCAGGAACGAAAAGTGCCCAGGAAGACATTTCACATCGTATCGCTCGGCTGTGCCAAGAACACCGTGGATTCGGATTCCATGGCGCAATTGCTCGTCCGCGACGGTTACCGTTCCACGGATCGCGCCCAAAAGGCCTCGGTGCTGATCGTGAACACGTGCGGCTTCATCGGTCCCGCAAAGGAGGAATCGCTGCGCGTGCTGGCCGAACTGGCTGAGTCGAAACGCGACGGCCAGATCCTGATCGCCGCGGGCTGCCTGACCCAACGCTACGGTGTGGAGGTGGCGCGGAAGGTTCCGGGGCTTGACGGTATTCTCGGGACTCGCCGCTGGATGGATATCGTGCAGGTGGTGAGCGAGTTAAGAAAGACCAAACACCCGCAGCCGCTGTATCACCTGCCGGACGATCAAACGATTGGCACGGATGAACACGAGGCATTGCGCGCCAGCGTGGCCGGCGCCAGCGCATACGTGAAGATCGCCGACGGGTGCCGGCGGCCATGCGCCTTTTGCGCCATCCCGATGATCAAGGGCACGGCGGTCTCCCGTCCGATGGAGGCCATCCTGAACGAGGCGCGCAAGCTGCGCGATGCGGGCGTGCGTGAACTGATTCTGATCGCGCAGGACACCACGGATTATGGTCACGACCTGGGGATGAAGGACGGTCTGGCCAAATTGCTGGAGCGCCTTGTTGGTGTTGTACCGGACATGGATTGGATTCGAATCATGTATGCGTATCCGGGGTATGTCACCGACCGCCTGATCGAGATCATGGCCGCTCACAAGCAGATCCTGCCGTATCTGGATATGCCGCTGCAGCACGCCCATCCGAAAACACTGTATCGGATGAAACGACCCTCCAATATGGAGTGGGTGCGCACCACGCTGGGCAAGATGCGAGCTGCCATTCCAAATCTCGCCATTCGCACGACGTTCATCGTGGGATATCCCGGCGAAACCGAGGCGGAGTTTCAGTCTCTCCTGGATTTTGTGCAGGAGACCCGCTTCGACCGGGTGGGGGCGTTCGAGTTTTCCTTCGAACCGGGGACGACCTCCGAGCCGCTCGGGGATCCGGTCCCTGCCGAGGTGAAACAGGAACGCTACGCGCGTTTGATGGAATCCCAGGGATCCATCTCTCTGCAGGTGAACCAAGCCCTTGTGGGTAAGACGCTGGAGGTGCTGGTGGAGGGATTCGACAATGGTCTGTCCATCGGGCGGTCGTACCGCGACGCGCCGGAAATCGACGGTATGGTGTTCGTGGAGGGCAAATCGAAAATCGGAGAGATGATCCCGGTGCGCATCACCGGCGCGATGACTTACGACCTGACGGGAGTACCGGCCGGAGATTTGATCCGTGTTTGAAGCGGCCGGAATTCACAAACTGCTCTGGAAAAAAGAAGATCGCAGGAATTCCTTTCCCGCCGAAATCTTACACGGTTGAGCTTATGGCGAACAAGAATTGATCAGGGGGAGGCGGTCGGCGTCACATCCACCAGGGCCGGTTCAGAGCCCCCTGCCTCGGTCCCGGTGGAAGTGATTTCCGTCTCGAACGTGCAAATCGTCCGCACCACGGTGATATCGGCCGCGATATTTGGATCGTTGTCGAATTCGGAGGCTTCGATCTCCGCAGCCACATCCAGCGCCTCCGGACAATAATTGATCTTTGGAGGTTTGCTCAGAGCCGCCAGCTCTGAGGCGTACACATCGTAATAATAGACTGTGGTGGCTGTGAGCGGCAGGCCGGCGACCGCAGCCGGTGCATCATTCGGTCCGCATCCGCCGCGACCCTCGCAGGATTCCTCCGCTGTGCAGCCGCGGATCGCGCACTTCAAAGCCAGGATCCCCGTTTCATAATTCCGATTCTTGTGATACAGCACCCCCAATTCACCATAGAAGACCGGGTTTTCCGGCTGAAATTCGATCGTTCGCTGTACGTTGCGGATGGCGATGAAGAATTCCACCATCTGCGCGTAGGTCTTGGCGATGGAAAGATACGGTATCGGATCCTTTACGCCCAGCTGCTGGTTGATGCGCGCGGTCTGCGCGAAATATTCCAGCGACTTTTCATACAGCTGGCGTTGTATGTCCTCGTTCGGACTGTCAAACGCCAGGCGGCGGTAATTGGCACCGGCCCGCAGGTAGAGAAAGGTCAGGTTGGGCGTGATGCGGATCGCCCGGTCGTAGGCGTCGATCGCCAGGGCGTATTCACCCAGGGATTCAAGTACGTAGGCATGCACGCGATGAACGTCCATCAGGGAGGAATCGCGTTCCAGGGCTTGTTCGATGTATTGCTGACCCTGGGTCCACTTCTGCTGGTCGACCAGAATCTCGGCATAGAACGCCAGCGCCAGGGTGTTTGTGTTGTCGAGCTGCAAAGCCCGTACGGCCTCCCCTTCTGCCAGGGTCAACAGCCGTTGTACTTCGCGGTCCTCCACCAGGGCCGGATTGGCGCTCCAATCCAGCGCAAAGGCGAGGACGGCATGTGCATAGCTGTCATCCGCGGCGACGGTCACTGCCTGTTGCGCCGAGGTGAGCGCTTCATTCAATCGCGCCCGGATGGCTTCATCGTTCACAAGCATGGCGGAGGAATACGTTTGAATGCGAGCCAAATCCGCCCAGATGCGGGCGTTGCCGGGATCCACGCGCGCAGCCTCCTGATAGGCCAGAATGGCGGCTTCGAGCTGACCTGCCGTGAATTGGGCATTTCCCTCGAGCGCATAAGACAGGGCAAAACGCGTGGGTGTGGGGGTCGGCAGGAAAAGCGGCTTCACCTCCCCGGTCTGCACGGCGCGTATCAACCACACCCCGCCCAAGATCAGCACCACCCAGAAGAACATGCGATAGATGTTGGATTCGTTGCGCCGTCGGAAAATCGTGCGCCGTTGATATACGTTCATGGCGTCGGGGTGGGGGTTTCTTCAGGAGAGGGCTGTGGTATTTCCGGCGTCTGCACCAGGTTCAGCTGACAGCGGCTGATGATCTCGTTGGCATTATTGACCGCCAGCTCATCGGTCGGCACGCGCGCCAAAATCGTCTGAGCCACTGGCAGCGCCTCACTGCATTTGTTCATGCGCGCCAGGGCAAGACCGTAGGTGAAATAATATTCTGCGATGCGGCTGTTCGGGATGAGATTGACGGCTTCGATCACGTCCCCCGCTTCGGTCACGCCTCCGTTCACCACATAGCCCAACTCCACGATCGATTCCGCCCAGTACAGGTTTCGATAATACATCACGCCCAGGTTGCCGCGCAGGTTGGCATCGGCTGGATTATCCGAGACAGCCGCCTCGGCATATTGCATGGCTTTGGCATATTCGCCGATGGTGGCATATGTGCGCGAGGTAAGCAGGTCGGGCGTGGGATCCTTGGGATTGAGCGCGTTGGCCCGCGTAAACTCCTCCACAGCCTGGTCGTAGATTCCGAGGATGCGATAATTGCGACCCAGCGCAAGGTGCAGGTCGGCGATGTTCGCGTTGATCGTGACGGCAGCCTGATATTCGCGGATGGCCTCCTCGTAATTACCGGTGGCTTCCAGGATGTATCCGCGTGCCCGGCGCGTCTCGAGCGTATCCGGCGCCAGGGCGATCGCCACCTTGGATTGTTCGATCGCCCGTTCCACGCCTTCGAACGAGCCGTTGCCGTTCAGGTAGGAATCCACCAGGATTTCGACATAATAAGCGTAAGCCAGCGCGTTATTGGGATCCAGCTCCAGGGCGCGCTTGATGCTGGCTTCGGCCTCCAGGTACTCACCGAGAAAGTCCAGAGCCCAGGCGCGCACCGCGTGCGCCATGGAATTGTCCGGATTGAGCAGCAACGCGTCCTCGGCGCTGGTCTTGGCCTCCTCGTATTGACCGGCCCAGACCTGTACGCGCGCCAGAGCCACATGGGTGGCCGGGTCCTCCGGCCGGACGATGACCGCCTGCTTGTACGATTCAATGGAAGGAATCAGCTTGCCCTGATCGAATTGCGCCTCCGCTTCGGCGATATAGGATTCGGGCGCGCGCGTTGCCGTCGGTGTGGGAACGCCCACCCGAATTTCGTTCACACTGATATAGCGATTCATGTAGGAGCCGCCCAGGACCAGCAGGCAAAGCAGCAGAATGCGAAACCAGTTGGGCCGCGCCGGCCGCCGCCGATTCATGCTCCATTTGCTTCCTCTTAGATACATGCCAATCATATTACCATTCGCGACGAATCACAGTCAAGCCAGCCTCTTCAAGTTCTTATTTGCCTCTTATTATGCTAGAATCGCCGCATGCAATTCGAGGTCTTTACCCTGCTGCCGGAGGTATTTCCCTCCTATCTTGACACCAGCATCCTCAAACGGGCGCGTGAAAGAGGCCTGATCGATGTGCGGCTGCATAACATTCGCGAGTACACACACGACCGGCATCACACCATGGACGACATGCCGTATGGCGGAGGCGGAGGGATGGTGCTGAAGCCGGAGCCGGTCTTTGAAGCGATCGAATCGGTCCTCGGCGGTGCGGCGGATTCGAGCGCCTGTCCGATCATCCTGCTGACTCCGCAGGGACGCGTCTTCAACCAATCCATCGCTGCCGAGCTTTCACAGCTGCCGCGCATTGCCCTCCTGTGCGGACGGTACGAAGGGATCGATGAACGCATCCGCCGGCACCTGATCACGGATGAAATCTCCATCGGCGATTACGTGCTCACCGGAGGGGAGCTCCCGGCGTTGATTCTGATCGACGCGATCACCCGGCTGCTGCCGGACGTGCTCGGCGACCCCACCGGCGCCGAGGATGACTCGCACGCCATGGGATTGCTGGAGTATCCCCATTACACCCGCCCGCCGGACTTTCGAGGATGGATGGTGCCGAACGTCCTGCTTTCCGGCGATCACGGAAAGATCGAAAAATGGCGCCGCGAACAGGCACTGGAACGGACCTATCTCAAGCGCCCGGACATGCTGGAGAAGGTGGATTTATCAGAGTCGGACCGGGATTTCCTGCAAAAATTGCGATCCGAAACCAAGGGACATTGAGTCTTCACATTTCACCCCATTGAGAGGAGCAACGACCATGCGACTGAATTATGGCAAGACCTTCCTGCTCGGATTCGGTTTTTTTGGTGTCAGCGTCGTCTGGGGGGTGTACAACGCTTTTGTGCCCATCTTTCTTTCCAACAAATTTGGACTGGCGCCATCGATCATCGGGTTATTCATGACCCTGGATAATATCGCGGCTTTGTTCATCCAGCCGCCCGTGGGCGCGTGGTCCGACCGCTTGCGCACGCCATTGGGACGCCGCATTCCGTTTATCGTCGCCGGGGCACCCATCACGGCGGTCGCCTTCGGCCTGATCCCCCTCGCGGCCGTCCTGCCCCTGTTCGTGGCGTGCACCAGTACGATGTTGCTCAGCGCCGCCCTGTGGCGGACTCCGGTGGTGGCGCTCATGCCGGACATCACCCCGTCCGAATTCCGCTCACAGGCAAATGGGATCATCAATTTCATGGGCGGTGTAGGGACGATCATTGCCCTGCAAACCGGGGGCATCCTGTACAAATTGAGCCCCAACTTCCCCTTCTGGATGGGATCGGCGCTGGTCCTGTTCGCGGCGCTGGTGGTCTATCTCTTCATCGAGGAACCAAGGGATTACCAACAAGGCGAGACCCAACCCGGCATGCTGGCCAGCCTGCGGGAAGTGATCAACGATGCCGACAAGAGCGGTCTGCGCATCCTGCTGGCCATCTTTTTCTGGTTTCTTGGATTCTCCGCCGTGGAAACCTTCTTCACGCTGTATGCAAAGAATCATCTCGGACTTAACGAAGGCGATGGCGCGACCCTGCTCTCGATCCTGCCGTTGTTCTTCGTCTTGTTTGCCATCCCCTCCGGCTACCTCGCCGGGCGCATCGGCCGGCGCACGACGATTACCATCGGGCTGGTCACGCTGATCGTCATGCTGGTGCTTCTCTACATCACTCCCGCCAGTGCGCTCCTGACTGGTATCGCTCCGCTTCCGCTGGTGGGCATTCCGCTGGAGGAGGGCGGAACCCGCATGCTGACCCTGGCGGGCGTACTGCTGACCCTGGGAGGGATCGGCTGGGCTTGCATTAACATCAATTCCCTGCCGATGATCGTGGATCTGACCAACGCCGCAAGGCTGGGAACCTTCACCGGTTTGTATTACCTGTTCTCCACCCTGTCCGCCATCGTCGGACCGAATGTGAACGGCTGGGCAATCCAACTCACTGGAAACAATTACAACATCATCATGGTGCTCTCACCGATTTTCATGGCGCTTGCCCTGTGGTTCATGCTGGGGGTCAAACGCGGTGAAGCCGTGACTCAATGACCTTCAGACAGTCTGGCATCCTATTCTTCCTTCTGGCGATGTCCCTGCCGGCGGCATGCAGGACATCGCCGGATTGTTTTGATCCGAAGGTTTTCTGCGCCGCGTTGGTGACGGATACACAGGGTCTCGATGACAATGGATTCCGGCAGGATGCCTGGAATGGTTTGAACCAATCGAGGCAGGAAAAAATCCTGGATTTCGTTGCGTCCATCGAATCTGTCGACGCGCGCGATTATGAAAAGAACATCACCTATTTCGCGGGAAATGGATACGATGTAATTCTGACCGCCGGCTCCGGCTTGCGGCGGGCAACACTGAATGCTGCCGGTCTTTTCCCAGAATCGATATTCATTGGAATTGATCAAATTCATGAAGAGGCGGGACCGAATCTGATCCGGATCAACTTCCCTGAGGATCAGATGGGCTTCCTGGCCGGCACGATGGCAGCCCACCTCTCCGCGACGCGCGTGGTGGCCGGCCTGTGCGAAACTTCCGAGTTCGATTCCATGTGGAGGTATTGCGAAGGATTCCGGGCCGGCGCGAAGTATATCGACGAAGACATCCAGGTGATGATCAAGTACCGGGAGGGAGGCAGTCAGGATAAGCTGTTCCTGGACGAAGCCTGGGGAATCGAGCAAGGAGAAAACATGATCAGCCAGGGGGCGGATGTGATCTTTGGAGCAGGAGGTGTCACCGGGCAGGGTGCCCTGCGGGCAGCAACGCTCGCAGGCATCCTCTCGATTGGGACGGAACGAAACCAGGCAATGGAATTAGGTGCAGCCGGTTCGAGCGTTGTAGCCTCGGTGTACGGTCATCCTTCAGCCCAGATTCAGACCATGCTGCCCATCCTGAGGGAGGGAATGCTACCCCCACCCACGGTGGGTCAATTTAATGTCATTCTACGGGAGGAATTCTCCACCGAGAACCTGAAGGCGGATATCGACCTCGTCCTATCCGGGTTGATTTCCGGAAGTATCAAGACGACTATACCATTTGAGAAACCTTAGAATTGTTCAGTCTTGCACTATCAAATATAAAGATTTATACTTGAGCGGTCGAGAGGCTGTGCTGAAAACCAGCAGGCCAAAATCCCATGATCTTCAGAGGAGAAGATAAAAAAATGAAAAAAATCAATTTTGTCGTTGCAGCGTTACTCGTTGCATCCATGGTGCTGGCTGCCTGCGGCGGCGGTGCAGGCGCCGGTTTCAAGGTCGGTGAAGTGACCGACCTGGGCGGCGTGGATGACAAGTCCTTTAATGCCAGTGCCTGGGCTGGTGCCCAGCAGGCCATGGACGAACTCGGCGTCGAGGCAAAATATCTCGAATCCACACAACAATCCGATTATGCCAAGAACATTCAGCAGTTGCTCGACGAGGAAACCAACCTGATCGTGACCGTTGGCTTCCTGCTCGGGGTCGACACAGCCCTGGCTGCCAAGGCGAATCCGGAAACCAACTTTGCGATCGTGGATTATGGTTATCCAGACTGCTGGCCCGGCGCTGAAGTGGGTGTGGTTTGTGGTTCAGATACCGATATCCCGAATGTGCGCGGCCTGAACTTCCAGACCGACCAGGCTGCCTTCCTGGCCGGCTATGCCGCGGCGGCCTCCACCAAGACCGGCAAGGTTGCCACCTTCGGTGGAATTAAACTCCCGACCGTGACCATCTTCATGAAGGGCATGGAAGCGGGTGTCAAATACTACAATGAGCAGAAGGGCGCCGATGTGGAGCTGCTCGGCTGGGTGACTGCCGATGACGACGGGTCGTTCACCGGCAACTTCGACTCTCTCGACGACGGCCGCTCATTCGCTGAATCCTTCGTTCAGGAAGGCGCCGACATTATCATGCCGGTCGCCGGTCCTGTAGGCCTAGGCTCCGCTGCGTACTGCCAGGAATCCGGCTCGTGCAAGATCATCGGTGTTGACACCGACTGGACTCAGACCTCGCCGGAATATACCGACATCATCCTGACCAGCGTGCTCAAGAAGATCAACGTCGCCGTGTTCAACAGCATCAAGGACGCCGTGGAAGGCAACTTCGCCGGCGGCTCCAAGGTGTACACCATTGCGGATGGCGGCGTGGATATTGCCGCCGTGCAGGGAGCCTCCGATGAGCTGAAAGCCGAGCTCGAGGCTGCCAAAGCTGCATTGATCGACGGCTCGCTCACCGTTGATGGAGTGCTTGAGTAATCTGCCCGCCTGAAATCGGGAAGGCCGGGGGAAGAAATTCCTCCGGCCTTTTCTGTCCCTTTTTCATAAACCCCAAAAGTCTTTTCAACACCCTTCCCCTCACCCTGCATGGCAGCCCATTCCACATCCAACCCAACCATGCATAAAAGATCTTTGGGGTTTCATGATCGAAAGATGGAGGGTTTGGCATGAAATATGTCCTTGAACTGAACGGCATCACCAAACGATTCCCGGGGGTCCTGGCGAACGACAAGGTCGACGTCAAGTTGAGGGAGGGGAAAATCCTCGCCCTGCTGGGGGAAAACGGCGCGGGCAAAACCACCTTGATGAACATCCTGTACGGCCTGTATAAACCGGACGAAGGCCGGATCATGGTCCGCGGCCAGCCGGTCGAGATCCATGGTCCGAACGATGCCATCGCCCGAGGCATCGGCATGGTCCACCAGCACTTTATGCTTGTACCCGTGATGACCGTTACCGAGAATGTCATGCTGGGCGTGGAACCCACACGCAACGGCGTCTTTTTGGATAAGGAAAAGGTCGCCGCGCGCATTCGAGAGATCTCCGATCAATACGGCTTGGAGGTCGATCCGGACGCCTATATCAAGGATATACCGGTCGGAATACAGCAGCGCGTGGAGATCATCAAGGTGCTTTATCGCTCGGCGGATATTCTGATCCTGGATGAACCCACCGCGGTGCTCACCCCTCAGGAAGTGGAGGGACTGTTCAAGATCCTGCACACCCTGATCAAGATGGGCAAATCCATCATCTTCATCACCCACAAGCTCAAGGAGGTGATGTCGATCGCCGATGACATCACCGTTCTGCGGCTTGGCCACGTGGTGGGTTCGATCACCCCCAAGGAGGCCACGCTTGCCAAATTGGCTTCGATGATGGTCGGGCGTAATGTAAACCTGGTGGTCGAAAAGAAGCGCGCCAAACCGGGCAAGACCATCCTGCAGGTCAAGAATCTATACGTCCGTGACGAGCGCAAGAACCTGACCGTAAAAGGCGTGTCCTTCGACGTAAGGAAGGGGGAGGTGCTGGGAGTGGCGGGGGTGCAGGGCAATGGCCAGACCGAATTGGTCTATGCCCTGACCGGCCTTCTGCCGATGCAAGGCGGCGAGATCCGGCTGCTGAAGGAATCCTTTCACCACATCACCCCTCGACGCATCCTGGAACAGGGTGTGGCGCACATCCCGGAGGATCGCCAGCGTCACGGATTGATCCTTTCCTTCCCCGTCCACTACAACCTCGTTCTGTGCACCTATTATCAACCTCCGCATGCCAGCGGAATATCTCTGCAGGAAAACCGGATATCCAAAAATGCCGAAGGTCTGGTCAAGCAGTTCGATATCCGCACTCCGGGCATCCTGGTCGATGTCAGTACACTATCCGGCGGAAACCAGCAGAAGGTGATCGTGGCGCGTGAGTTTTCGCGACCCATCCAACTCCTGATCGCCTCGCAGCCCACGCGCGGCCTGGACGTCGGCTCGATCGAATACATTCACAAACAAATCATCAAGAAACGGGACGACGGCACGGGCGTAGTCCTCGTTTCATCGGAATTGGATGAGATCCTGGCACTCTCCGATCGCATTGCCGTGATGTACAAGGGTCAGATCATGGACACCGTGGAGGCGGGCAAAGCCACCAGGGAATCCCTCGGCCTGCTCATGGCAGGCATCCATCCCTCCGATACACCCGGCAGGAAGGAGCGTCGATCGTGAGTAAAACCGTCAAACCAACAAAACCGCAGATGGCCAGTGACGAGAAACAAACCTCGCTGAAACAAATCCTGTTGGTACCCGCCTATGCGGTGCTCTCCGGGCTGATCATCGGTGCCATCGCCATTCTGGCCAGCGGGGGGAATGTCCTCGAAGCCTATGGGGCGTTGTTCACCGGATCGTTCGGCATTCCCTCGCGCTTTGTGGATGGGTTTCAACAGTTTTTCTCCACCGGTGAGACGGCCGGCCTGCTCAAGGCGATCTACCCATTCACCGAGAGCCTCGTCACAGCCACTCCCTACATCTTCGGGGGGCTGGCCGTGGCGCTTGGCTTTCGCTGCGGCCTGTTCAACATCGGGGCCGAGGGACAGTTCTTCATCGGCGCGCTGTGTTCGGCCTTTGTCGGATACAGCATCAAGGGAATTCCGTTTTACATTCACCTGCCGCTCACCCTGCTGGCCGGCGCAGCGGGAGGTGCCCTGTGGGGCACGGTGCCGGGATTTCTCAAGGCAAGATTCGGCGCCCACGAAGTGGTCAATACGATCATGATGAACTGGATCGCCTTCCGCCTGAGCGATTGGCTGTTGAATGGCCCGATGAAAGCCTCCGGCTTCCGTCCCGTGACACCCAACGTTCAGGTGACCGCCGAACTGCCGCGCTTCTTCCCGGATCCCCTGCGCCTGAATTGGGGCTTCATCCTCGCTCTGATCACGGCGTACGTGGTTTACTGGTTTTTGTTCAAAACCACACTCGGATTCGAGATCCGTTCCGTGGGCGCCAACCCGGACGCGGCCAAGTATGCGGGCATGAGCATTGTCAGAAACCTTGTACTGGTCATGGCGCTCTCCGGTGGACTTGCAGGTCTGGCCGGGACCTCCCAGGTACTCGGAGTGGATCATTGGGTGGGGCAGGGATTTTCCGCCGGTTACGGCTTCGATTCGATCGCACTGGCCCTGCTGGGTAAAAGTCACCCCTTTGGCGTGGTGATCGCCGCCTTGTTGTTCGGCTTTTTGAGAAGCGGCGCGACGCGCATGCAGTCCATGGCCGGCATACCGATCGACATCATCTCGATCATTCAGGGGTTGGTCATCATCTTCATCGCCGCGCCGGATATCATCCGCTGGCTGTATCGCCTGCGCGGGGTGAAAACCGATCAAGCCGTGCTCACACGCGGTTGGGGCAAGTAAGGGAGCCAAACATGACAAACGCATCGATTCTCCCGGCCTCCGAAAGGCGCACCCGCATCCTCTACGG
>VGNF01000013.1 GCA_016866195.1 Chloroflexota bacterium
TCGAATATAGCGTGTAATGAATTTAGGAGGTTCAACAGAGAAATATCGAAATACTGGATGAACATTGAACATGCGCAGGGCATTTCCAACCATGAAGACCCCGATCAAGATCATCAACATAGCCCGGGTGATCGGGCTGAGGGAAAGATAGGAACCCAAGAATCCCAATAGCGCACCCAATAAAGTGTAAGCAGCCAATTTGGATGTCAAGAATAACAGGATCGGCAATGCGGTATTCGGCCGCCCCGCCGTAACCTGGAAGGACCTCTTTTTCGACGGGGCTTTTTCGACAAGGTCTTTTTCGATCTGGTAAGCCAGAGAACTGGCAAGTAAACCACCCTGAACAGCCAGGCAGCTCAGACCCCCCGTGGTCAAGCCGGTTACGAAAGCCAACATCAATTGATTGCCGGGATCGGAGGCAATATCAGCGGCGGAAGAATTCGATTGAAATACCACCAAGGCTACGGAGATGCCAACGAGCGCGATCCCCAATGTAACAAGAATTACTGGATCAATGATAGGTTTTTGATTGTCGGTCATTCAACCTCAAATTTTCAAAAAGTGGCAGATTCGTTTGCGATGCAGACTGGTAAATGTTTATTCCCTCACCGTTTTCCGCCATCCCAGACGACGAAAGGCATGTTGATTACAACGCCGGGTTGTTCTATGTCGAGCTCGCCGGCGTCCCGCGCGTCCAGCACCTCTGATGCGGATCTCAGTTCCCGGGCGGAAGCCCCCTCCGCCCAAGTGACCACGTTCAAGCGGCGCAGGGGTGAATAACCCTCAGTGCCGGGCGGGTTGTCGAAGACATCCGGCTGGAACCCAAACGGACCAGAACCTTCCACGCCATTGGTGAAGACATACACTTCCGCCAATGCTTCCTCTGGCACATTCGCCAGGGATGGGACCAGGATCACAGGTGACTGCATCATATTTGTCAGTGTATCTGAAACGCCTTCATCAGACGCTTCCGTATGGACGAAGTAAATCTCCTTGCCCTCGGCATACGCCTTGCCGGCGGGTAACTCAGCCTTGGCGGGCCCGTCGACCTGAGGTGCACAGGCGCTGACCAGCAGTGCAAGAATAGGGAAAATCAGAAAGGTGAAATGCTTATTCATGTGATATGTCTCCTTGCATTCTAAGGTATTGGAATACTCTATCCTAAAATTCGATGTCTTCGAAGTCGCAAGCTGTTGCTCACGACGAATACGCTGCTGAATGCCATCGCGCCCGCAGCCAACATCGGGTTGAGGTAACCGAGCATGGCGGCGGGAATCAGGACCACGTTATATATAAAAGCCCAGAACAGATTCTGCTTGATTGTGGTGAGCGTTTTACGTGAGATGGCGATCGCCCTCGCTACACCACGCAAGTCGCCGCTCATGAGGGTTACGGGTGCGGCAGCCATCGCCACATCGGTTCCAGTCCCGATCGCCAGGCCAACATCCGCCTGCGCCAACGCCGGCGCATCGTTTACGCCATCTCCGACCATTGCCACCACGAACCTGGTTTTTGAGGGTTGAGGCTCTGCCTTACCTTGCAGCTTCTTAACCTCGAACGACTTCCCCTCGGGCAGGACCTCGGCCAGAATCGTATCGATACCAACCTGGTTTGCGATCGCCTCAGCGGTCTTCTGATTATCACCCGTGATCATGGCAACCTTCAAGCCCATATGGTGCAGGTTGGCGATCGCCTCCCTCGACCCGTCCTTGATCGTATCCGCCACGGCGATCACGCCCGCAGCCCGGCCATCGATCGCAACCAGCATGGCGGTCTTTGCCTCGGATTGCAACCGGGATACCTCGCCATCCAGTATCCCCAGTTCGATCCCACGGGTGTCGAACATGCGCTTGTTCCCGACGACCACTATTTGTCCCTCGACCTCGCCCTGCACGCCATGGCCGGCTTCCGCCTTGAAACCGGCGGGTTGTGCCAGGGTTATCCCGCGGGTGGTGGCTTCGGCCCAGATCGCTTCACCGAGCGGATGCTCACTCCCTTTTTCAACAGATGCAGCCAGTCCGAGTAATTCGTCGTTCAAAAGGCCATTCGCCGCAATAATATCCGTCACCGCGGGCTGACCTCTGGTAATGGTTCCCGTTTTGTCCAGAATCACCACGTTCACACGTCCGGCGCGCTCCAATGCTTCGCTGTTGCGGAACAGGATGCCGGCTTCAGCGCCCTTGCCTGTACCAACCATGATGGCTGTGGGAGTGGCCAATCCCATGGCACACGGACAGGCAATCACCAGGACCGCAACCATGTTGATTAAAGCCCGGGTAAACCCATCCACATCGGCATTGATCGGGAGCGGTGGACCAAGAAAGTACCAGCCAGCAAAGGTCAGGGCGGCGATCCCGATCACGATCGGGACGAAGACCGCGGAAACCTGATCGGCCATCTTTTGAATCGGCGCCTTGCTGCCCTGGGCATCCTCGACAAGTTTGATAATCTGGGCCAGCGCAGTTTCCTTGCCAACCTTGGTGGCTTCGAACCGGAGCATCCCAAGCTTGTTGAGCGTGGCGCCAATGACCGGGTCGCCGGGTTTTTTCTCCACTGGGAGCGATTCGCCGGTGAGCATCGATTCGTCGACCGCACTTCGTCCTTCGACCACCACTCCATCCACCGGGATCTTCTCGCCCGGCCTGACGATGACAATATCCCCGACGCGCACATCGTCCGTGGGAATCTCGGTTTCCTCACCATTGCGCACGATGCGCGCTGTCCTGGCGCGCAGTCCCATTAATTTCTTGATCGCCTCTGATGTGCGCCCTTTGGCTCGCGCTTCGAGGTATTTTCCCAGTCGGATCAACGTGATGATCACCCCCGCGGTCTCATAGTAGACGTGTCCCATGAGCCAGCCAAAAGTGATCGGCAGGGAGTAAAGAAAGGCGGCCGAGGTGCCCATGACGATCAACACATCCATGTTCGCGGATCGATTCCGTAATGCCTTGAACGCACCCACGTAATACTGCCAGCCCACATGGAATTGAACCGGCAAGGCGAGCGCCAGCAACAACCAGCTGAACCAGGGTTGCACATCGCGCATACCTTCCATGGCATCCCTGCTGTAGAAGACCGCCGGGAGCAAATTGAAATCCCGGCTCATAGAAAGGATGAACAACGGAATGGTAAAAATCAATCCCAGGATCAGCAGACGCCTCTGCTCGCTGATCTCACGCTCACGCGCGCGCGCCTCAACATCTTCGACATCGCCGCCAAGTTCCACAGCCTCGAAACCAGCCGCGGCGACCGCCCGGCGCAGTTCCGCTTGAGAGACAACCGTTGGGATGTATTGGACCCGTGCCTTTTCGGTTGCATAGGTTACCGTCGCTTGCAGAACGCCTTCGAGCTTGGCAAGTGCGCCCTCCAGGCTACGAGCATCATTATCGTCCGATAGTCGCTTGATGATCAAATCGGCGTCGCCGCTCGCAACACCATACCCGGCCCGCTTGACGCGGGCAATAACCTCCGGCAATCCGATCCTGGAAGAATCAAAATCCACCGTAGCCCGCTCGGAGGACAGGTTCACCACTGCGCTCTGAACACCGTCGAGCTTTTTGAGATTTCGCTCGACTGTGGCGACACAGTTGGCGCAAGTCATGCCGGTGATTGGCAGCGTTAATTGTCTTGTTGCGGTCATGGTTATTGGTCGCGGATCACAAGCTGTGGAATTACAACGTCAGCAATCCCTCAGGGGGATAATTGATCTCAGCCAGGAGATTCTTGATCTTTGTTTCATCGGCCGGTGTGTCAAAAGTGATTACGACTTTCTTGGTCGCTTCGTCCGCCTTCACGGTCTGAACACCCTGCAACTCACCTACTTCGGTTTCGATGGTACGGACGCAATGCCCACAAGAGATGGCAGGAATGGTATACGTTATGGTAGTCATGGTTTACTCCTTCGTTTCGTCGGTTAATTCGATACAACAATCAATTCGCCAACCATACCGGCTTCTTCGTGTCCTTCGACCGAACAAAAAATTCGATACTTGCCGGCCTGATTCGGCGTGAAGATCAGAGTGCTCTTTCCACCCGCAGTTGTGGAAATATGCAGGTCGAATTCGGAATGATCGCCTCCCATGTGATGCCCCCCAACCTCGCCCTCGCACGAAACCGCAGACACGTCTATGCCATCCACGACAAAGTCATGCTCGATTTGACCTTCGTTCTCAAAAGTCAGCATGACCTGCCGGCCAGCAGGCACAGTGATGGCGGCCGGTTGGTAACCAAACTCATTCATTACCACGGACATTTCTGTTACGGCCGTGGAATCCTTTGCGCAGGCCGTGACAAGCAATGCAAGCAAACTAGCTGATATAGTTGTAATTTTCAAATCATTCTCCTTCTGTTAATTGCGCCTTTCTCCAAACCGAACGAGGTCGAATAAAAACAGATAGTTGCCCCACCTGGAGCTGTCAAGCCAACCATCAAAATCGCTGATGCGTTCCCTGACGTAGCGCATGAATCACACCTTCACAGACATTTCAAATACTTCGGTGATTTCCCTGAGCACACGCTCGCGCTCCTTCTTATCATCTCCCTTAATGGCCGTAATCACACAAGAGTTGAGATGGTCCTCCAGGATCATGGAACTGACCTTGAACAGGGCGCCTTCCACGGCCTGGATTTGTCGGATCACATCAATGCAATAGGCATCTTCCTCCACCATGCGGATCACTCCGCGCAAGTGGCCTTCGACGGTTCTTAACCTTTGGAGCGTGTTTGATGGTTCCATATCTTCCTCATCCTATCCGACAAGAGATAACAGTAGCCTTCCTACCCCCCCCCAGGGGGGGAGGGCTTCTCAAAATATACTGAAACCAACCTATTTTGTCAATAGTGAATTAAGTCACTCCACCTGCTGGCTGCGACCACGGGATAAGCCCTTCCCTTTTAGGATATTAGCAAAGCACCCTGAAGGATGACTGAAATTTTCTACGTATGACGGTAAAATGGAATAATGCCGTGTTTATTGCGTACAATACCCTTGCTAGTACTTCTCGGAGTTTCGTGCTCTACTTCTGATATCCCCGATCTGAACCGGCAAGTGGATCAGGCAGTTGCAGCAACATTGGCCGCCATCCCATCATCTACCCGGATTCCGCCTCCATCACCCATCCCTACTGCGACACCCTTCAATTTAAACGGCATTTATTGTGAATATGGATTTTGTGTCGGTCACCCATCTGGAGTGGCGTATTACGACCATCTTGCGTCGCAAAATCCCCAATCGCCAAGCCGCTACGATAATGGATTCCTGGTTGCATACCAGGTCCCGACCATGGTTTTGCATCTAATTTGGTTGCAGGCGCCAGGGACCGCTGATCCGGGATTTCTCATGGATTCCCTTATAGCCGATCAAATTGATACACGAAAGGGAAATCTGGATGTCTTTCTGGTGCGAGGAATGAACGTCATGTACACGAGCATCGCGACGAATGTTAGCCCGGATTTGGCCTTCGGTGGTGCAGCTGCATGGACCTGCGGAGATCGCGTCTTCGCCTGGAAGGCGTATACACAAACGGAAGAAACCGCCCGAACGTTATTCGAGCAGGCGCTTGCACGATTTGCCTGCATTTAACCCCTGATAGGAGCCGCATGTCCAAGGACCGGTCTGCTTTCGCTCAAGGCTCGCATCAAGGAACTTGAAGATTGGTTGAAATAGCTCTACTGTCATCTACGGATCGAATATTCGGCCGAACCGGATGCCATGAACAGCAAAGTGGTCGAAATACTCAACAATGGCAACAAAATTGAGGCGATCAAACTCTACCGCGAGATTCAAAATGTTGGATTGACTGAAGCCAAACACGCCGTGGATCTATTGGAGGCGAGATCGAAATGACGGTCATTCCGTTGCTGACTTTCACCTCACCAATCGCGTATGTGCCACGCTCCCTGATTTTATCCCGCTTCAAGAAATGGCCAGCCAACCTTTGTTAAATTCCATTCGCCTTTGCCTCGTTCCACAAAGAATCCATCTCCTCCAACGTCATATCCGATAAGAGGCGTCCCTTCGTCCTCGCCCCTTGCTCCACGTAGGCAAATCGATTCTTGAATTTCGAGTTTGCCTCCCGCAGGGCGGATTCAGCATCCACCTTGCGCCAGCGGGCGAGGTTGACCAACACAAATAAAAGGTCTCCCAGCTCGGTCGTAATCTCCTCAAGGTTCTCTGCCAGACGGATTTCCTCGACCTCTTCTCGAATCTTTTCAATTACGCCCTCGATCTCCGGCCAATCAAATCCAACTCGCGCCGCACGGTCCTGGTACTCCTGTGCCTGGCTTAATGCCGGCAGGGCGGCCGGAACTCCATCGAGTAATCCCTTCGATGTGTTGGCGTCACCCCGCTCTGTCTCTTTCAATCGTTCCCAATTCTGGAGCACGCCCTTCACGCCATCCAACTTCAGGTTTCCAAAGACATGCGGATGGCGGCGGATGATTTTGTCGTGAATCCGCCGGATCACCTGATGGATGTCGAATTCCCCAGATTCTGCTCCGATCTGAGCGTTCAAGACAATTTGCAGGAGCAGATCCCCGAACTCCTCGGTCATCGCCTCCGCATCGAGTGAATCCATCGAAGCCAGGGCTTCATAGGTTTCCTCCAGCAAATGTGTCCTCAGGGTTTGATGGGTTTGTTCCCGGTCCCATGGACAGCCATCGGGTGCCCTCAGATGCGCAACGATCTCTGCAAACGATTCGAATGACGAGCCCTTTTCCAGCGGTGGAATGTAGATGTCAGCTGGAACTAGAACATCCATATCCAATTCCTTTAGCTGCCTATCATGCTTTTGGCCCGCGCACACTATGAATATTAAATGATCCTGCGGAAAAGAGGTAAGCAGGACGGACTTGATCTTTTCCGCGAGTATTTCAGAATCCACGCCGGTCAGCAGGGCAGACATATCGGGCGGGAATGGAGGCACATGCGCGGAGCGAAAGTCCGTTCCCTCGAGCAGGATCAGCTTTGAGGGCGGAGAGAACCGCAAGACTTCGAAAGTGGACGCAATTTGATTGAAATCCATGGTGGGTGTCCCATCCTCCAATAATTAAGTTCGGTTCAATCGCTCGGCATATACGGAATTAAATACAAAACGTAATGCGTGAGAGTGTAACACGCATTACGTTCAATCGGCATGCGGGAAGGAGCTACCGCTTGGTATAGGTTGGCGCTTTGCGCGCTTTCTTCAAGCCGGGTTTCTTGCGTTCCTTGATGCGGGCATCTCGCGTAAGCAAGCCTTTCCTGCGCAGCGCGGCAGTCCAATCATGATTGATCAACACGAGCGCCCGGGCAATACCAAGGCGGACCGCCTCGGTTTGACCCGACACGCCGCCTCCACTTACCTGCACGCTGACATCGAAATTCCTGGCATCCTGCCCGGTCGCGCCAAAGGGACGCATGATCTCATCCATATCTCCCAGCCGGGGGAAAAAGATCGCGCCTTCCTTCTCGTTGACGGTGAACTTACCGCTACCGGTCACAAGGCGCACTCTTGCCGTGCTTTCCTTGCGCCGGCCGATCCCTTCGTAATATTGAGCCATTTTGCCTGCCTCTTTACTTCATCACATGTGGTTTTTGCATGCCGTGTGGATGCTCCGGTCCAGGATAGATCTTCAACCGTTTCAGAACCGCCCGGCCCATGCGGTTGTGTGGAAGCATACCCCACACCGCCTCTCTCAACACCCGATCCGGATGCCTTATCAATTGATCCCGCAAAGATACCGTCTTCAATCCACCCGGATAACCGGAGTGTTGATTGTACATTTTGGTGGTCAATTTCGAACTGGTTTTCGTACCGGTGACCGTTACCTTCTCGGCATTGATCACCACGACATAATCACCCAATTCCACGCCGGGTGTAAACGCTGGTTTGTTCTTCCCGAGCAGGATATGGGCAACACGCGCGGCCAGGCGACCAAGGTTTTGTCCACCGGCATCCAGTAAAACCCAATCCCGCTGGATTTCTTCCGCTTTTGGATAATATGTTTTTTGTTGCAAGTTCGTCACTCCAATCTAATAATTTCAGTTTGATCCGTATTGGACCTCTACAAGAGTCAAGCCCTGTGCAGGTGCCAATCCGGCAGGCAGCTTGATTTGCTCGTCCAAGGCTTTCTCGACCTCCGATTGTGCACACTTGCCTTGAGCGACTGCGACCTGGAGGAAGACCATCCTTCTTACCATCCGATACAGGAATCCATCCGCCTGGACTTCGAACAGCCATTCGTTGCCCGACAATCTTCTCCAACCTGCCTTGGTCACAATTCGAAAGGTGGAGCCTTTCGCGTTCGGGCTGGAACCAAAGGAGGCATAATTATGTTTGCCGAGAAAGATCGAAGCAAGTTCAGCCAGGTTCCTTCCATTAAAATCCGGCCAAAGGCGCCAGGAATATCTCTCCCGTAAGGGATCGCGGCAGGGATCAAAAAATAGCCTGTACTGATATTTCCGCGAAACGGCATCGAAACGGGGATGGAAGTCCTTGGAGGGTCTGCAAATTCCTCGAACTGAAATGTCCGATGGCAATTCTGAATTCAGCGCTTGTAACAATCGCTGGTCGGGATGAGCCCATTCGAAATCGAAGGCAGCCACCTGACCGGAAGCATGCACGCCGCTATCAGTCCTGCCGGCCAACATGATGGACTCCCCGCCCCAGCCCAACCGCCGCAGGGATTTTTCCAGTTCGCCCTGCACAGTTCGCGTTTTCGCCTGGCGCTGGCTGCCGGAAAAACCGGAGCCATCGTAAGCCAGGATCACTTGGTAACGTGCCATGCTTGCTCTCCTGAGTCGAAGCAAGCCAATCGTCGCAGGCTGGAGGATTATTCCTCCACCAACTCCAACATCACCATCTCCGCCGAGTCACCCATGCGCGGTCCAAGTTTCATCATGCGCGTATAACCGCCATTTCGATTTGCAAAGCGCGGAGCGATCTCGTCGAACAATCGCTTGATCAGCTGGTTATCACCCAGCCGGGAGGCTGCCAGCCGGCGGGCATTGACCTTCTGTTCGGCGGAACCATTGGTGCTTTTTCGTGCAAGCGTGATCAACCTTTCAGCCTCACCACGGATGGCCGCCGCTTTGGCATGCGTGGTTCGAATTCGCTCGTGCGTCAGGAATTGTTTGATCAGGTTGCGCCGCAGTGCTATTCGGGCGCCCTTGGTACGTCCCAGTTTGTATCCAGCTACAGAATGTCGCATCGCTCTAACTCTCCGAGGAATTCTCTTTCAGGAAACCCTTTTCCTGCATCTTCTGCCGCAGTTCGTCCAGGCTTTTCTCGCCAAAATTGCGGATGGACATGACAGCGGTCTCGCCTTTCTCCAGCAGATCGAGCACATCCCCGACCGTCGTGATTCCTGTGCGCTTTAGAGAATTGAATACACGTACGGAAAGATCGAGGGCTTCGACCGGGGTTTCGGCGAGCTCACTGCTTAATCGACCACCTGCCGCTTCTCGCTCGACCGCCACAGCCAGCATTTCCTCATTGATCCCCGCCACATAGCGCAGGTGATCGATCAGGATCCGGGCCGATGAGCTGAGCGCCCGTTCCGGAGATATGGTGCCGTCCGTCCAGATTTCCAGGTTCAACTTGTCGTATGCAGTACTCTGCCCGACGCGGGCTGATGAGACTTCCCAGTTTACACGCTTGACCGGGCTGTAAATGGCATCCACCGGGAGTTCACCAATGGGCATATGCCCAGAGCGCTCGTTGGCCGGCGAATACCCACGGCCTCGCTCCACCATGAATTCAACGTCCAGCTTGGTCTTGGCCCCATCCACCGCAAACAGATACAGATCCGGGTTGACGATTTCGATCTCTGCCGGTGTGATGATGTCGGCCGCAGTCACCTGACCTTCTCCGCGCACTTCGAGATGCATACGCGCGCTGTCCACACCATCCATCTTGATGCGGATCTGCTTGACCTGCAACATCACCTGAATGACATCTTCCCGCACGCCAGGGATATCACTGAACTCGTGCAGCACATCTGCAAATCGTACGGAGGTAATCGCTGATCCTTCCAGTGAAGATAACAGGACACGTCGAAGCGCGTTGCCCAGAGTCACCCCGTACCCTCGTTCGAGCGGGCTGATCGTGAATTTTCCGTAGTTTCGAGCCTCGGCTTCCCGCTCGATCTTCGGCATAACCATGTTCGTGAGGATACCCGTCACAGTTCACACTTCCTTTCAATAAGACTTTCCGACAGGTTAACGACCGTGTCGGAGCATGGACGGTTAACGTCTGGAATAGTATTCAACGATCAACTGCTCGTCGAGACTGCCATCAATCTCGGCACGGTCCGGTAATCGTGCCACCGAGCCACTTAACTTCTTCAAGTCGCGGCTGAGCCAGGCCGGTGAATTGCGCCGTTCGGCAAAATCGCCCAATTCCTTGAAATAATTCAATTTTCCGGAGCCTTCCCGCACTTGTATCTCGTCACCCTGGCTGAGCAGCATGGAGGGCACATCGGTGCGACGTCCATTGACAATAAAATGTCCATGAGTCACCAGCAGCCGCGCCTGGGAACGGCTGGACGCATACCCCAGCCGAAACACCACATTATCCAGCCGTGATTCGAGGATCTGGAGCAGGTTCAAGCCAGTCAGACCTCGGCGGCTGATCGCCGTATCATAATAACGGCGGAATTGACGTTCCAAAACTCCATAAATGCGACGTGCTTTTTGCTTGGCGCGCAGCTGCCTGGCAAAGTCAGACGCACGGCCGGTGCCCATTCCCCTGCCTCCGCGACCAGCCGTCCGCCCATGCTGACCCGGAGCAAAATTGCGCCGGTCAAAAGCGCATTTTGGTGTGTAACATCGCTCTCCCTTAAGATAGAGCTTCTCGCCTTCCCGGCGGCAAAGTTTGCAAACAGGACTCAATGATTTCGCCATCTTGAACTACCTCATCTACTATACGCGCCGCTTCTTGGGAGGGCGACATCCGTTATGCGGCACAGGTGTAATATCCGAGATCGAGCGAACCCTTAAACCCATGGCTTGAACTGCACGAATGGCGTTTTCGCGGCCGGGACCGGGCCCTTTGACGAACAGGTCCACCTCCTGGATACCTAGCTGTTGTGCGGCTTTGATCGCCTGTTCCGCCGCCAGGCGCGCAGCAAAAGGCGTACTCTTGCGGGAACCCTTAAACCCTGCAGAACCTGCAGAACCCCAGGCGACGGTATTTCCTTCCGTATCAGTGATCGTCACGATTGTATTATTGAACGAAGCAAAAACATGCACCTGCCCACTGGACAGGGTGCGTTTCCCTTTTTTCGCGCCGGAAGCGCGGCGGGTGGATCGCACACTTTGAGCCATACACTTATCCTTTCAAATCCTTTACTTCTTGGCGCCGCGTCTGCGTCCGCGACCGGCAACTGTCTTGCGCGTGCCCTTGCGAGTTCGCGCATTCGTCCTGGTACGCTGTCCGTTGACCGGCAGGTTGCGCCGATGCCGCAGTCCGCGATAGGAACCGATCTCGATCAGTCGCTTGACGTTCATCTGCACTTCGCGGCGGAGGTCGCCCTCAACCTTGTAATTCTTAGAAATGTAATCACGAATGGCTGTGACTTCCGCCTCGGATAGATCCTTGATGCGCGTGTCTGGATTGACCTTGGTCTTCGCCAGGATCTCGTGCGACCGCGTAAGTCCAATTCCATACAGATAGGTCAGGCCGATTTCAACCCGCTTGTTGCGCGGGAGGTCAACACCTTCAATTCTCGCCATAGGTCAACTACCCCTGTCTCTGTTTATGTTTGGGATTTTCGCAAATGACATACACGCGACCCCCGCGCCGGACAATGCGGCACTTGGAGCAACGTTTGCGAATGGAGGGCGACACTTTCATGAATTTCAATCTCCTTGCTGATACAGCCAAATTTCCGATTATACTTCTACTCTTTTCATACGTCCACTATTTCGATTTTCACGGTAGGGTCAGGATGAGCGGATCCCCTTCCGTCACGGCGATCGTATGCTCGAAATGCGCCGTCAGAGAGCCATCGGCGGATACCACTGTCCAGTGATCCGGCAGCACTCGGGTTTCATGTGTCCCTGCCAGGACCATCGGCTCGAGGGCAATCGTCATTCCCGGACGAAGCGGGATCCCGCTTCCGGAGGATCCGACATTTGGAACCTGCGGACCTTCGTGCATCTTTCGCCCAACTCCGTGTCCGGTGTATTCCCGCGTCACCTGCAATCCATGACCTTCCACATAAGTTTGTATCGCCGCCGAAATGTCACCCACACGATTGCCTTTCCGCATTTTTTCGATGCCTGCAAACAAGGCGCCCTCCGTGACTTTCAAGAGGATTTCAGCTTGCTGTGAGATCTCCCCAATTCCGGCGGTGAAAGCGGAATCGGCGACAAATCCATCCAGGATGGTCCCACAATCGATCGAGACAATTTCCCCTCCCTTGAGCTTGCGCTTCGGGTGAGGGATCCCGTGCACCATCTCATCGTTGATGCACACAGTGATCGAGGCGGGGAATGGCGGATGACCATACCCCTTGAAAGGCGATACACATCCGTGCGACTTCAGCACTTCCTCAGCAGCCGCGTTGAGGTCGGCTGTCGTCACACCTGGTTGTAAAAGTTCCTTGACCCTGGCCAGTACTTCTGCGTTGATCCGCCCGGCTTCGCGCATGGTCTTGATTTGGGCGGGGGTCTTAATGTTAATCTGGCGTTCCCAACTCATTCTTTCCTTCAGTTCGGCGTGGTGATCCTCGCCGCGGACAGGCTATTTACCCGTCTGTTCTAATGATTCCAGCAATTCCTCCGTGACCCGCTCGACGGATTGGGATCCGTCGATCTCAATCAACCTACCGCCTCGCCGATAATGGTCGACCAGCGGCATGGTCTGTTCGATATACACACGGATACGATTTGTCACCGTCTCGACTTTGTCATCTTCACGTTGATATAACTGCGATCCGTCCTCATCACAAATCCCCTCCTTGGCAGGGGGATTGAATTTCTGATGGTAAATATGCCCATTCGCACGGCAAGTTAAACGACCGCTCGCACGTTCAACCAGGATCGATTCCGCAGCCGTGATATATGGGACTTTATCAACCTGCCCGTCAAAATCCTTGAGCATGGTTTCCAGGGCCTCGGCTTGAACCGTAGTGCGAGGAAATCCATCCAGGATCGCGCCCACCCTGCAATCAACCCGTCCCAGCCGCTCACGGATCATGCCAATAGTCACATCGTCAGGGACAAGGTCACCCCGGTCCAGATAGCTCTTCGCGAGCTTACCCAATTCGGTTTGATTCTTAATGTGCTCTCTGAATAGATCGCCGGAGGAGACATGGGCAAGACCGGTTTTTTCAGCCAGCGTTTTTGCCTGAGTTCCCTTGCCGACACCGGGCGGACCGAGCATGACGATGAAGGTTGCCATCTTGGTAGCTAACGAACCAGCAGCGAATCCTGATAACCGTGCAGTTTCAATTCCGCATCGATGTTCATAAAGGTGTCTCGAACAACTCCCACCACGATCAACAGCCCCGAGGAGGAGACTAGAAACAACCCCGCTTGTGCGCTGGCTGCCGATAAATTGAAGGCGCCCAGGAGCAGACCCAGCAAGAACGGCATGATGGCAACGATCCCAAGCAGGAGCGCGCCCGGCAACGTGATACGCCTCTGAACCGTACTCAGGTATTTCTGGGTTGGCTGTCCGGTGTGCACCCCTGGAATACTGGCGCCGACTTTCTTCAGGTTATCGCCATAATTCTGCTGATCGAACATTACTGAGGTGTAGAAGAACGTGAACAGCACGACCATGATGAAATACATCGTCCAATACCCCCAATTGCTGGTTCCCGTACCACCAAAGAAATTCTGCACGCCGATGAAGAAACGGGCCACTCCCTCATTTTCACTTTGGGTGAAATAGCTGGCAATGATCGCTGGAAATTGCAGAATGGCGCTCGCAAAAATTAGCGGGATCATTCCCGAGAGATTGACCATCAGGGGCAGAGTCCCTTTGACCGGCATTGACATACGGTTGCCCATCCGCCGTCCGGGATACATGACCGGCACATTTCTACGCCCCTGTTGGACGTATACGATGGCAAATACGGTCAGGACAATGATCACGATGGTGAAAGCCAGCATGAACCAGCGGGTTTCGACATCCGACAGAAGACTGCCGAGGTTCCCCGGCAGTTGCGAAACGATACCTGCAAAGATCACCAGGGAAAGCCCCTGACCGCGGATTCCATATTCGGAGATCATCTCACCGAGCCAGATGGCAAACATTGTTCCTGCCGTCATGGCGGTCAACGCCGCCAGGGATGCCAACCAGAGTTCCGCCGAAAACCCGAATTCGAGAATCGGCTGCCCGAGAGCCTGGACTGATAAGGAGTTGAAAATATTGATCTGCCCGATGGCGGAAAGAGCAGCCATCGGAACCGCGAGATAGTAGTTCCATTTTTCCTGCCAGCGCCGCGCTTCCCGGGGATCCTCCTGCATCCTGCGCTGCAAAGCCGGGATGATCGGAATCAACAATTGCAGGATGATCTGTGCCGTAATGTACGGATATACACCCATCGAAAGCAGGGAGAAATTGGTGACCGTCCCGCCCGAAAGCAGATTCAGAAAATCCAGGAACGTCCCGCCGCCCGCGGCGGATGCGCGAAATTGCGCAAGGATTTCATGGTTCACCCCTGGGGCGGGTACGTTGGCCGCGATGCGATAGATCGCCAGGATTATCAATGTGATGATCAATTTCTGGCGAATGTCTTCCGATCGCCAGAGGTACCGCCAGCCTGAAAACGTGGTCTTCATTTGGATCGTCCTTTATCCTGAGTGAGAGATCAATTCGACCGTTCCACCGGCTTTTTCGATTTTTGCTTTTGCACTTGCGCTGATGCGATGAACCCGCACTTTGAGCGCGACCTTCATTTCGCCGCGTCCCAAGACAACGACCGGATTGCGCGGATCCCGCAGAAGATGGGCCTTTTCAAGCGATTTCGGATCCACCTCTGCGCTGGCCTTGAACGCTTCTGAGAGTTGATCGAGATTCACCTCGTTGTAGGTTACCTGATTTCGGGGAGTGAAACCCTCACCGCGCAGGAAGGGAAGCCGGCGATAAAAAGGAAGATTGCCTCCCTGACGGTATAAATTGCCGCCTTCACCCGAGCGCGCTCCCGCACCTTTTGTCCCCCGGCCTGCTGTTTTTCCCTGGCCGGCGGAAATCCCGCGTCCCACCCGCCGGCGGGCACGTTTGGAACCAACATTTGGTCTTAAGTCATGCAACCTCATGAGCCACCTATTCTTCGATTCGAACCAAATGAATAATCTTGTTGAGCATCCCTCTCAAGGAAGGAGTATCCCTGTGCTCGATGGTCTGATTGAGCCGGCGAAAACCCAGGGCTTTGACGGTCGCCTTTTGATCCTTCGTATACCCGATCGAACTGCGAACAAGCGTGACTTTCAATTTTTTCCCGGAGAATTCTTTCTTAGGCATGCTGCCTCCTCCGTTCCCAGAATGGGAGCAATTCCTCCACTTTCTTTCCACGGCGGGAGGCTTCGCCCGCTGGTGAACGCAGCGCATCCAGGGACGCAAAGGTGGCCATGACTACATTAAGTACATTGGCGCTCCCCATGGATTTCGTGAGGATGTCTCGAATCCCTGCCACTTCCAGCACCGCCCGTACACCACCGGCTGCTATCACTCCGGTTCCGGGGGAGGCGGGTTTCAGATACACCTTTGCACCTGCGACTTTCCCGGTAGATTCGTGTGGAATGGTGGTACCGGACATATTGATCACGCGCAAATCCTTGCGGGCACGCTCGGATGCTTTGCGCATGGCGTCCGGGACAGCGTTAGCCTTCCCGATGCCCAACCCGATTGTGCCTTTTTTGTCGCCGACCACGACTGTAACGCGGAATTGAAATCGACGTCCACCCTTCACCACCTTGGCGACGCGTGCAATTTCGATCACGCGTTCCTCATAGGCGTCCTGGGTTTCAAACTGCTGTCCTGAAAATGGTTGATCCGCCATTCATCTCTCCGTATTCACATGCCTAGAATTGCAGCCCGCCATCGCGCGCGGCGTCGGCCAGGGCTTTCACCCGTCCCATAAAACGAAACCCTCCTCGGTCAAACACCACAACCGAGATGCCCTTGGCTTTGGCGCGCTCCGCCACGGCCTTTCCGATAACCTTCGCCTGCTCCGCCTTCTTCAATCCTTTAACCTGCTCCCGCAAATCCTTGTCCACCGTGGAGGCGGATACGATGGTGTTGCCCTCCATATCGTCGATCACCTGGGCATAGATTCCGGAAAGACTCTTGAACACGTTCAGGCGCGGTCGTTGCGTAGTCCCAAAAATCCGCTTGCGCACACGGATATGACGTCGGCTGCGCGCTCGGGCGCGATTCTTGACAGCCATATTTTATTTGGCTCCTTTCCCAGCCTTGCCGGCCTTGCGGCGGATGCGTTCACCCAAGTATCTCAAACCCTTCCCATGGTAGGGTTCTGGCGGGCGGACCTTCCGAATATTCGCCGCGATCTGACCAACCATCTCCTTGTCATACCCCAGCACCTTGATCTGACGGGTCTTTAGGTCCACTTCAAATGAAATGCCGGCGGGTGGCTCAACCTTGACCGGGTGGGAATAACCCACGAACAAAGCCAGGTTCTTCCCTTCCATCTCCGCGCGATACCCCACCCCTTCCACTTCGAGCACAACGTCAAATCCCTTGCTCACGCCGCGGAGCATATTCGCGATGACTGCGCGGGTGGTGCCATGCAAAGCCCGCTCTGCAGGAAGATCCGATGCGCGCGTAATGGTCAGCGAGTTGTTCTCCATTTTGATTCCGATCAGGTTCGAGAACACCCGGTTCATTTCACCTTTGGGACCCTTAACGCGGACAGTTGAACCCTTGACTTCCACTTGAACCCCGCCGGGAATTTCCACTGGTAAACGGCCAATTCGAGACACTGAATACCTCCTCCTACCAAACCTTGCAGAGAATCTCGCCGCCTACTCCTAATTGGCGGGCACGCGAGCCGGTCATCACTCCCTTGGGAGTCGAAAGGATGGCAACTCCGATGCCGGATAGCACCCAGGGGATTTCGGTCTTCTTGGTGTAAATGCGCCGACCCGGGGAGCTGACCCGCTCCAAACCGGAAATGACCGCCTTTCGCTGGCGACGGTCTCCAACATACTTGATCTTCAAGCGCAGCACTTTCTGCCCTTCCCGCTCGCCTTCCACTACCTCGAACGATTCAAGAAAGCCTTCATCCTTGAGAATCTTGGCAATTTCCAACTTGATCTTGGAGTTCGGCATCCCAACCTGAGCGTGACCAGCCAGGACCGCATTGCGAATGCGGGTCAACATATCGGCAATTGGATCAGTAAAAGACATCATCTACCTCCGCCTGTTCACCATGAAGACTTGACCACACCGGGGATTTTTCCGGTCAAGGCCAGTTCGCGAAAGCAAATCCGGCATAGACCGAAGCGGCGGATATACCCGCGTGGTCTTCCGCATCGCTGACAGCGGTTACGTACTTGCACTGCGTGCCGTCGGCGTAATTCTCGATACTGCATGCATTTCTTTGCCATAAGTTAATTGTCCTTCTTGATGCTGAATGGCATTCCAAGCAATTTCAGCAATGCGCGCGCCTGGTCGTCGTCTCTGGCCGAGGTTACGATGGTGACCTCCAAACCGCGCAGCTTGTCGATCTTGTCATATTCGATCTCGGGAAACACCAGTTGATCCCTTAGCCCAAGGGTGTAATTCCCGCGACCGTCGAAGGCATTGGCAGAAACGCCGCGGAAATCCCGTACACGCGGCAGGGCAATGTTGATCAAACGATCAAGGAAAGCCCACATGCGCTTTCCACGCAACGTCACTTTGGTGCCGATCAGACGGCCTTCACGCAATTTGAAGTTGGCGATGCTCTTCCGGGCCTTGGTCTGCACAGGTTTTTGACCGGTGATGATCGCCAGATCGCCGGAAGCGGATTCGAGCGCCTTTGGGTTATCCAGGGCCTCACCGGCCCCGATATTGACCACCACCTTTTCGATCCGCGGGATCTGCATTACGTTCTTATATCCCATGGATTTCATCAATGCGGGTGCCGCTTCCTTGGTATATCGTTCATACATTCGATTCATAAGCTCTCTTCCACAGCCTAATCGATGGTGGCTTCGCAATTCTTGCAAACTCGGTGAGCCCCTTCATCATCCCGAAGGACACCCACGCGGGTGGGTTCGCTGCATTTGGGACAAACCAGCATCACGTTGGATATATCCACTGCTCCCTCGAATTGAATCCTGCCAGGCTTCATGGTGCGGCCGGCCTGGGTTTGAATTTGTTTCTGATGTTTGGTTCGCAGGTTTACACCCTGGACAACGATGCGGCGGTCGCCCACCATCACATTGATCACTTCGCCGCGCTTGCCCTTGTCTGCGAGGCGGCCGCTGATCACTTCCACCGTATCGCCTTTCCTGATCTTTACTCTCATACTTGTCTCCTAGAGCACTTCCGGAGCCAGGGAAACGATTTTCATATAACCCTTATCCCGAAGTTCGCGTGCAACCGGCCCGAAGATGCGTGTGCCTCGCGGATTTTCACCATCGGCATCCAGAATAACCGCAGCATTATCGTCGAAACGGATGTAGGATCCGTCCTCCCGCCTCCATTCCTTGGTACATCGGACGATGACCGCCTTGACGATTTCACTCTTCTTGACCGATCCCTGGGGAGTCGCAGATTTCACCGTCGCCACCACGATATCCCCGATGCTCCCATACTTCCGACTGGATCCACCTAGGACATGAATGACGAGCAGCTCACGCGCGCCGGTATTGTCGGCAACTTTTAACCGAGACTCGTGCTGGATCATGGATTACTCTCCCACACCCTGATCAGCCGTGCGCGTCTCACGCTTGAGGATGGATTCAACCACCCAGCGTTTGTCATGGGAGAGCGGCTTGGATTCGACAATTTGCACTTCATCGCCAATTTGACAACCCTTTTCATCGTGTGCTTTCACCCGTTTGCTGGAATACACGACTTTCTTATAAAGGGGGTGACGATACTTACGGGTGATCTCCACCACGACGGTCTTGGTCATCTTGTTGCTGGTGACCCTTCCCACGATTCGACGACGATCGTTCATTTTGCACCTTCCAAAGCTTCTCGTGCTTCTTGCCTGAGAATGGTTTCCATGCGGGCGATATCCCGGCGCAGGATTCTCAACCGGCTGGTGTCGGTCAGTTGACCGGTCACCTGCTGGAAGCGAAGTTTCATCAACTCCTCGCGTGCATCCGACAGTTTCGCATGAATCTCATCCGCGGATAACTTCCGGACGTCTTCCACCTTCATGCCTTTCATCTCCTACTCTCCTCCCGCATGCCGCGCCACGACCTTGGTCTTAATGGAAAACTTGTATTGGGCGCTTTTCAATGCAGCAACGGCAATATCCGCGGGCAAGCCGCCCACCTCGAACATCATGCGGCCGGGTTTGACGACGGCCACATAGTATTCCACATTCCCCTTGCCGGAACCCATTCGCGTTTCCGGTGGTTTGTGCGTAAAGGGCTTGGCCGGGAAGATGCGGATCCAGATCTTACCTCTACGCTTCATCTCACGAACAATGGAGCGGCGGGCAGCCTCAATTTGCCTGGCAGTGATCCAGCCCGGCTCCAACGCCTGCAGACCGTATTCCCCAAAGGAAATCTCCGCCCCCCGCAGGGCTTTGCCCTTCATTCGACCGCGCATCTGTTTGCGCCACTTTACACGCTTCGGCATTAACATTTCAGTTACCTCATCCTGGCCCGGTCAGCTTCATTCGCTGACGTAGACGCCTTCTGTCGTCTCGGCTTTCTCCTCGACCTCGGGTGCAGCTTCGCCCTTATAAATCCATACCTTGACACCGATCTGACCATAGGTGGTCAGCGCTTCGGTGGTCGCAAAATCAAGGTTCGCCCTCAGGGTCTGCAATGGAACGCGACCTTCCCGCAGCCAGACATCCCGGGACATTTCAGCCCCGCCGAGTCGTCCACCCACAAGAATCTTGACTCCCTGCGCGCCCTGCTTCATCGCCTGCTGGATTGCTCGTTTCATCGCCCGCCGATAGGCAATGCGGCGTTCAAGTTGATCGGCGATGTTCCTGGCGACCAGGACTGCGTCCGTGTCCGGGGAAGAGATCTCCTTGATATCCAGATCGACCTTTTTCCCAACCAGGGTTTCGAGGGCTGTGCGGATCTTTTTCACGCCTTCCCCTTTGCGTCCGATCAGGATGCCTGGCTTGGCGGTATGGATGGCAATACGGACCTTTCCGGGTGTTCGCTCCACATCGATGCGGGCAATGCCCGCCCGTCCTTCCTTGATTGAATCCGGCATAGTCTTGCGCAAATCGCGTACCCGTTCATTCGCCGCCGAACCGCCCTTGGACGATTTTTCCAATAACAGGGATCGGATGGCAAAATCCTGGTGAAGCTGCTGTCGATAATTGCTGCCCTCGGCAAACCACCTGCCCAGCCAGGGCTGGTTAATCCCCAGACGAAACCCTACGGGGTGTACTTTACGTCCCATTTGTGCTCCTTAATTTCCGCGCTCACGCAGGATGACGGTCACGTGCGAGTTTCTGCGCAGGATTGGCTTGAATCGACCGCGCGCACCAAACCGCCGCCACTTGCGGGTGGGCGCTTCGTCGGCGGTAATTTTCGCGATCACCAAATCGTCCCGACTGACACCGAAGTTCTCCTCCGCATTGGCCACCGCCGATGCCACCAACTTGTACACCGGCTGGGCGGCGCGTTTATTCACAAACTTGAGCATTTCCATCGCTTCATTCGCGTTTCGACCGCGAATCAAATCGATCACGGAGCGTACTTTTTGAGCGGAATGCGGCAGGAAACGGATTTTCGCCTGTATATCATGCATCTTTCACGCTCCTATTCCGCTGGCGCGGCAGCCTTCTCGGAGGTCTGATGCCCGCGGAAAGTGCGTGTCGGGGCAAATTCACCCAGACGATGACCCACCATGTTCTCGGTGATGTAGATCGGTACATGGCGCCTTCCATCATGCACGGCGATCGTATGACCAACCATTTGCGGGAAGATCACCGATGCCCTGCTCCAGGTGCGAATCACCTTCTTTTCACTTTTCTGATTCATGGCCTCAATTCGTTTGAGCAATTTCGGCTCCACGTAAGGACCCTTCTTCAATGAACGGGACATAACGTTATTCCTCGCGTAATGTTATCGATTCGATTTGCTTCTGCGCCGGACGATGTACTGATCCGTACGTTTGTTGCGTCGGGTTTTCTTGCCAAGCGTGGGTCTTCCCCAGGGGCTTTTCGGACTCGAAATTCCGATCGGTTGACGACCTTCGCCGCCACCGTGTGGGTGGTCGCGCGGGCTCATGGCCGAGCCGCGCACGGTCGGGCGAATCCCCTTATGGCGTTTGCGCCCCGCCTTCCCGAGCTTGATGTTTCCGTGATCCAGGTTTCCCACCTGGCCAATGGTGGCATAACACACCTGATGAATCTTGCGCACTTCACCGGAGGGCATGCGGATCTGCGCGAAATCGCCCTCTTTTGCAAGTAATTGCGCCGAGCCGCCGGCGGAGCGGACAAGCTGGCCGCCTTTGCCGCGTCGCACCTCGATGTTGTGGATCATGGTTCCCACTGGAATGTTACTGATTGGCAGAGAATTTCCGGGTCGAATCTCCGCTGCGGGACCGGACATGATCGTGTCACCCACCGACAAATCGATCGGCGAGAGAATGTAGCGTTTTTCCCCATCCGCATAATACACCAGCGCCAGCCGGGAGGTCCGATTTGGATCGTACTCGATCGCAGCAACCCTGGCGGGGATCCCATGCTTATCCCGCTTGAAATCCACGATGCGGATGAAGCGGTGCTCGCCTCCGCCGCGATGCCGGACCGTCACCCGTCCTTGCGCATTGCGCCCGCCGCGATTCCGCTTCGAGACGATCAGGCTCCGTTCCGGCGATACCTTGGTGATTTCTTCAAAGGTGTAACCGGTCATGCCCCGGGTACCGGGCGTAACCGGTTTATACTTTTTTACGGGCATCACTGCACCCCTTCAAATATCTCGAGGGGCTTGCTTCCCTCGGCCAGTGTAACGATCGCCTTCTTATAAGCAGGACGGCGAACCAACAGTCGCCGGGAACGGGCGCGGCGTCCGCGCTTGGCGGGAGCGTTCACGATGTTCACTCGGGCAATTGTGACATCGAAGGCATGTTCGAGCGCCTCCTTAACCATCGTGCGGGTGGCATGATTCTGAACCTTGAAAACATACTGGTTCAATTTGCCCGACTGATAGCTGGACTTTTCGGTCACCATCGGGCGGATCAGGACATTAAATTCAGTCGTCACGTCACTCTCCTATCCCAGGTGCTCGACGAGCGCATCCACCGATCTCATCGGCAGGACAACCTTGTCGTACGTCAAGATATCGCGGACGTTCAAATATCGAGCCAGCAGAACTTTGGCCGAATCGATATTATCGGCGACGCGCATCACTGTATCGTAATTTTTATCCTTGGCAGGCATGAGAACCAGAGCGGTCGACTCGCCGACCAGATGTCCCAAGGCTTCGGCCATCAGGCGGGTCTTGGATTCCTTGAATTCGATTTCATCCACGACAACAATCCCAGCCTCGGCTGCCTTGGCAGATAACGCGGAGCGAAGGGCCGCCTGTCTCATTTTTTTCGGCATTCGCTTTTCATAATCGCGGGGATGAGGCGTATGAATGCGTCCTCCGCCGACCCACTGCGCGGCGCGCGTGGATCCCTGCCGGGCACGGCCGGTCCCCTTCTGCTTCCAGGGCTTGCGACCCCCACCGGAGACCTCAGATCGGACTTTCGTCTCATGCGTTCCGAGCCTCGCATTGGACATTTGCCGCGCGTACGCCTGATGCATCAAATCCACATTGACAGGGGCTTCAAAGACTTTCGCGGGCAAATCCACCTCGCGTATCTTCTTGCCCTTCAAATCGAGAACATCTACTTTCATGACAATTCTGGCTCCCAAATCAGGGCGCGCTTACTGCTTGCGCGCCTCCTTGATCAACACGAGGCTGCCCTTGCCACCGGGAACCGCACCATTGATCGCCAGCAGGTTGCGTTCTGCATCCACCAGGACAACCTTGATGTTATGCGTGGTAATGCGATTGACACCCATGTGTCCGGCCCCGCGCGAACCTTTGAGCACCCTGCCTGGCGTCGTGCCTGAACCGCGCGAACCCGGTGCCCGATTGCGGTCCGAGGTCCCGTGTGTGGCGTTCATCCCGTGAAAGTGGTGCCGCTTGACTACACCGGCAAAACCCTTTCCTTTGCTCACACCGACCACGTCCACCCGTTCCCCCACGGTAAAGGCATCTGCTACGGTGATCTTGTCGCCGACTTTCAACCCATGATCCTTAGCCGAAAATTCCCGCAAAAACCGCATGGGGGGAATTTTATTCGCTTTCAGGTGGCCCAGTTCACCACCGGAGATTCGCTTCGGGTTTACCTCCCCGAACCCCAACTGGACGGCGGAATATCCTTCCTTTTTCGGAGTACGGACCTGAGTGACATAACAAGGCCCAGCCTCGATGAGGGTCGCCGTGTACGCGGTCCCTTGATCATCGAAGATCTGGGTCATGCCAATCTTCTTTCCTATCAGCCCTTTCAACATACTCGCTATTCTCCTTTTGAGGTATTGACGAGACTGCCAGCCTGGGCTTAGGCCGCATCATCTCCGTGCAGCGCAGTCAGTGAGCCTGGTGCGAAGCTTGTGTGTTGGTTCACACACAGGCCCGCTCTTGCGCCGTCTCAGAACCGTGCCGGCAAAACGCCTGCTTTTGGTTCCTAGATTTTGATCTCGATATCCACTCCGGCGGGCAGATTCAATCTCATCAGCATGTCGATGGTTTTCGAATCCGGATCCAGGACGTCGATCAGCCGGGGGTGTGTTCGGATCTCGAAGTGCTCGTGAGAATCCTTGTCTATGAAAGTCGAGCGCCGTATTGTAAAGCGTTCCGTCCGGCTTGGCAAGGGCACCGGCCCCACCACATGCGCCCCGGTCCGCTCCGCCGTTTCTACGATGCGCTTTGCGGATTGATCCAAAACCCGATGATCATACGCCTTAAGTCGGATGCGGATTTTCTGCTTGGCCATAATTAATCACCTACTCTATGATCTTGGTGACGACACCTGCGCCGACGGTCAGGCCGCCTTCGCGGATGGCGAACTTCGATCCCTGCTCCAGCGCCACCGGCACGATCAACTGCACAGTCAGGTT
>VGNF01000014.1 GCA_016866195.1 Chloroflexota bacterium
CTGGTCTCACGGGTGGGGTGGGCGTAACAGTAGTTCATGGTTGATTCGGTCATCTCGGCAATCCTATGGAATTTTCGTTCATGTGTGCGGTCAGGTTTCGATAGAAATACCCGGGATCTCCAAAACGGACGAACTGGGCAGTGACCTCGGCGGCGTGCACATCCACACGATCATCCTCCATCAGGGGAATGGGAGACTGACCGTCGATGCTGATCACCGCATTCTCACTGTGCACCGCGAGACCGACGGAGGATCCCTCGGCCAGGACCACCGCCCGGTCCACCGAAAGATGCGGGGCTATGGGCACCAGCAAAATGTTCCTCAACTCCGGCGGCAGGATCGGCCCGCCGGCAGCCAGGGCCCCCGCCGTGGAGCCGGTGGCCGTGGAGGCGATCAATCCGTCCGCGACATAACTTGTGAGCAGCCGGCCATCCACAGAGGCGGAAAGACGGACGGGACGCAGGTTCTGCCCGCGACCGACGACCACCTCGTTCAACGCGTTCCAACTGCCGAGAGAATCGCCCGCCCGCACATGATCGGCATGCAGCATCATGCGGTTCTCAATCCACGCCTCGCCGCTGAACAGTTTTTCAAGATATTCGCGCCACTCCCTGCGATCCACCTGGATCAAAAATCCAAGCCGGCCCATGTTCACGCCCAGAATAGGCACCCTGGATGGAGCACATAAATGGCCGGCCCGCAGCACGCTGCCGTCGCCCCCCACAACCACCAGCATGTCGAAGTCGCCGGTCTTCACGCGCCGCCGCAATTCCTCATCATACAGTGAGCCGCAGGGCGCTTCCAGGCCCTTACCTTTTAAATAGGATGCGATCGCCTCCCCTTGCGCGAAAGCCTCGGGCATCCTTGGATACGCAGTGACCACGGGTCGTTTGGGTACGAAGGCCGAGGACATGACGCAAATTATACCTTTGAAGGAACCGTGATCTATGCAAGACTTTGATCGCAACCATGTCGATATCCACAGCGAACGCAGCGCGAGGCCTGCTCGTGCGAACGGCGAACCTCCTTCCGCCTTCCCTCTGCCTTCATGTCCTCCAGGATCTCCAGCAGGGCAGACTCCAGCTCGCGCGTGTAATCCACTGCAAAATCGCGATCCTCATAATGAATGATGCCATAGGGCGGCCGTTTTCCATACGCGTTTTCCACCAGTAGGCAATAGGAGGCCAGCTGGAAGATGTGGGAGTCATAGGGAGCCAGCGGAGCGCGGCCGGATTTCACCTCCACCGGAATGATCCTTCCGTCTTTTTCCACCAGGTAATCCGGTTTTCCGGTTAACCCGAGCGCGGCATGATACAGCGGCTTCTCCGGCTTTCTCCATTCCTGCGTATCGGAGTAGAGGATTCGTCCACCGGGCAGGCCGGCTGCCCGGCGCTGGCGGCCAGATTGCCACAGCAGGATGATGGCCAGCAGGAAGAGCAGCAGGATGAGATAATTCATTCTGTTCGGGCTGCCGCCTGTTTGATGGTTCTTTTCAAGCGTGCGAGCGCAGAGCCATTCAGATCCTCGATTCGCTTTTCAAGGACCCTGATGAACTCATCTCTGTTTCGTGGATTCACGGCAGGCAATATTTTCTCCGAATGTCCCGCCACCTCCTTGGGCCGGCAGCCCGAGAGGTGTTCCAGTAGATAGGGAAACAAGGCCCGGTTGTATTTTTCATTCGCTGCCGCGGCAAGAGCCAGCGCGGAAATGGACTGATCCACGGTGATGACCGAGCCGGTTTCCCTGGCTGCCTTGATCTCATCCCGATGATTGAATACCGCGTCCGGATCCGCGTGGGCGACTGCGGCCAGCGCAGTCATCCCGCCCCAAACCAGGCGGTTGTTCCTGCTTCTGAGAAGCTTCGCAAAATCCTCGGTGTAAGGCGCGATCAATTTGGGCATGAGGAAACCGACCTCGTACAACACCTTGATGCAATCCGCCTGAATGTTCTTATCCTTGTTCCACAGGTTTTCGGCGATCTCCCGGATTCCCTTCTTGTCCTTTTTCGCGGCCAAATCGCGCGCCAGTTCCCGGTTGGGGACCTCATCGCGCCGGTTTTGAAGATGGGCGATCCGGTTTAGAACGGTCATGGTTCCTCCTTCCATATTAAATCACTCGCATGGTGCAATACGCCACCAGCAGGAGGATCCCCGCGAGCAGCAAGATCAAACCAAGGGTCCGGGTGAGACCGGCTACCAGCACCCGGCGCCCATGCTGCGCGTGCAGAACCGTACCCGCGGCCAATTCCTCCTGGTTTTCAGAAGGCACGCCCTGCCTGCGATACCACCAGGCCCGACGACAATACAAGTAGCCGCCAATCTCCGAGGAGCGAAGAACATGCACAAAACTGAGTATAGCACAAATTTTCTAATTTAAGGTGGTCGCTGACAGCCCTCCATGGAAAATGAGTTGTGATACACTTCACGCGGTTTTTACGGAGAGGGAACATGCCAAAACGAGATACTCACCCCATCGATATCGCTGGAATCCACCGGGAACTTCCCCTGTTCGAGATCAAACCCGGCTTGAGGATCGCCATCCTCAACATCCTGGGGGATACCGAGCTGGTAAGGGCATGCGCGCGGGAACTCGCGAAAAAAATCGCCGGTGTGGAGTATGACCTATTGCTTACCGCGGAAGCCAAATCCATCCCCCTGGTCTGCGCGCTGGCGGAGGAGACCGGAAAGCCGTATATCGTGCTGCGCAAGACGTACAAGCCCTACATGGGAGACGCCATCCGTGCAGAGACGCTGTCCATCACCACCGGCCAACCCCAGATCTTAATCCTGGATGAGAAGGACCGCGGAAGGATCAAGGAAAAAAGAGTGGTCATCGTGGACGATGTGATCAGCACCGGATCCACCCTGCAGGGAATGCGCATGATCCTGGACAGGGCCGGCGCCACGGTCGCAGGAGAAGCCGCCATCCTGACAGAAGGGGACCGCGCCCAATGGATGCACATCCATTCGCTTGGGCACCTGCCGTTATTCACGGATTAACCAGTAAGCGCGGTCAACCGTGCTCCCAGGTGGACAACTTCAATTTTTGTCTGCGAGAGAGGGCCTTGATGGCCCTCTCCCGTTTCATGGCTGTGCCTCGATCCGGTTGTGATTCCACATAGATCAGCTTCACCGGAGTGCGCGAGCGGGTGTAACGGGCCCCCTTTCCCCGGTTATGCTGGGCCACCCGCCGCTGCGGATCGGTGGTCCAGCCGGTGTAATACGTCCCATCCGCGCATTCAAGGATGTAACAATAGCAGGTCATTTCCTGGAGGGTTTTCTCGCGATCGCGCTTCCCAGCAGGCGCTCCATGAAGGACGGAATATCCACAACCCCGCTGCGGGGAGGCTCCAGCCAGTCCGCTGTCAGGCGCTCGTGCAGCCAGCGTTGACGACCGTGCAAAGCGGATTCCAATCGCTCCGCCACATCGTCCTGGTTTCCCTTCTCAATGTCATCGCGCAGACCTCGCATGGCTGCGATCATGACATCCAGGGCATGCACGACATTCGCGCGGTCCTGCAGGGAGGCCATGCACAAAGCCTCCACCTCATCCTGGTAGGCTACGCCGGAAGTGGCGATTGCGTAGGAACGCCCGGCCATCTTGCGCGCCTCCTGCCAGCCGGGCTGACCCAGCGTCGCATTCAAAAGGGATACAGCGGTCAGCTGGGGCAGCAGGTGCACTGCGGCCATCAACCCATCCGATTCCACGGAATCCGACAGCAGCGGCTGAGCTCCCAACAAGCGCACAAAATCCATAGCCAGTAACAGCGCCGACTCGGGTACGCCATGGGGAGCGGTGATCAGAAAGGTGCCTTTCGCGAACAGATTCGGCCCGGCCGCCTCCGTGCCAAACCGCAGATCGTGCAGCGCCTCCGGGGTGATGGCCGGCACGAGGCCCACATAGTGGCGCCCCTGCGGCAGGAGTTCCCTGGCCCATTCAAGTGTCCCGGACTTCACCGGGGAGGTATCCAGAACCACAGCGTTGTCCCCCAGATCCGGGGCAATCGCTTCAAGGGTTTCACGGACCTGACTGATCGGCAGGCACAAGACCACCATGCGAGCGCCCTTCACGGCATTGGGAAGATTGTGCTCCGTCCGGTCGACCGCGTCCTTCTTCAGCGCCTCGCGCTCCACCTCGACCTTTTTATCAATCCCCACGCGCCATAGACTTGCTTTGTGCTGCGCCAGGGCCTGACCGATCGAAGCACCGATCTGGCCCAGTCCAATGATCGTCACTTGTACTGGCATGTTACCCTCGCAAGAGTTTGATGAGAGGATTATACTGCCTTGGTGACCCGGCTTTAAACGGCGAGAACCGCGGACGCCGACCGCGGTTCTCTCTTGAAAGGAGGAGAAGAGAAATCACCTTACGAAGGCAAATGTATCACACCTGTTCTAAGAAAACTTGACGCCAAACCTACGATTACCCTACGATTGTCCGACAACTAACAAGTTTGTAATCAATCCTTGCATGGTTTTCAGGCGGAGGCCTCTCCTATGTCCCGCTCCTCAAAAAAAATCTTCCTCGGCGAATTGAATGACACCCCGTTGGGGGATCTGCGCCTCGCCGCCTCGGACTCGGGATTGCTGGCTGTCGAATGGGCAGAATCCCTGCCCGAGCTGGAAAAGTATCTGCAGCGGTTCCATCGCCCGATGGAGTTGAATTCAAAGAAACTGAAAGCCTACGCCTCCGAACTGCTCGATTACCTTGCGGGTTCGCGCCAAAAGTTCAGGTTCAAGATCGACTGGCAAACCCTGCGCCCGTTCCAAAGGCAGGCGATGCAGGCGGTGTATGCCATTCCATATGGAGAAACGCGCACCTACGCCGAGATCGCAGCCCGCATAGGGCGCCCCAAGGCTTACCGCGCCGTAGGCCGGGCGAATGCCACCAATCCCATGCCGCTGGTCATTCCCTGTCACCGGGTGATCGGCTCGGACGGCAAGCTGCATGGTTACGGCGGCGGGGAAGGGTTGAAGACGAAGGAGTGGTTGTTGAAGATGGAGGGGGCGATCCTGAACTGAGCTCAAGGCCCACAGGTGGCGCGGAAATTCACCTGAGAGGTCATCTCATTGGGGTGCAGGATGTGCAACTTCACCCAATAGTCATTCGGTCCACCCACCTGATAGTATTCGTTGATCACTTTTGTGCCCGCCTCATCGAAAAGGAGCGTGCGCACATCGGAGGTGACGCCGGTGCTGGCCTCCCATTGCCAGTTGACCAGGGCCGGGCCATTCGCGGCCACCTCCGCTTCGAAGAAAAACGTCTGGGGAAATTGGGTACAATCCACCACCACGCGGTTCGGTTCGACGATCAGATTCAGTTGTGTCACATAGGTGTGCGGTGGCTGAACGACTGGCAACCGGTCCCCCTCCCCGATAATCCCTGTAACGCCGGCAGAGACCCAGCAATACCCATTTGGATTGCCTGGATCGCGGATGTACCACCATGTAGAAGTGTCATTCCTCCCCAGCACGCGGGCAGAGGATCCCTGATCCAATTCGTTTACCGGTTCATACAAAGTGGACGGCCCATAGCGGCAGTTCACCAGCTTGTCGGTCACGCGCAGGGTCAGCTCCACCGGCGTGGGAGTGGGGATGCGCGTCGGGACGGAGGTCCTTTCCGCCGTTTCCGTCGGTTGAACGGCAGGCGCAGTTGCAGGCGGAGTTGACGCCAGGGTGCAGGCGCCAAGCAGGGCCAGGGGCAGCCCAGCGATCAGGAATCGGACAGACATGTTCTTCCTCGAACACAAAGGCGGCCGCGGGGTCGCCTTTGTGATTTCACTGGAATATTGTACTTTAACCATGAACGTGGCCACCGTGGCGGAGGACTCAGCGCAAGGTCAGCTCCCAAATGTGATCTTTCGTCGGTGAGCCGGCATAGACATCCAGTATTTCCAAGCGCATGAACTGCACCGAGACGGGTCGTGGAAAGGCAAAGGATAATTCGGGCTCTTCGATATGACCCTGTCCTTCAAAGATGTACGTCTCAGCCTGCGCATCGAGAGCCGGGTAGCATTGCACCGTTACCCTGACGTAGGCCGAACCAATGATGATCGAAAAGCCGTTGAGTGTGCGGGTGGATGGGAAGGTCAACTCGATAACGAACGGATTGGCTTCATATGTTTTTGCCAGGGTATAGGGGTCATTGTCGAAGATGAGTTGGATCCCGAGTGTTTGATCATCGGCTTCCAGGTAGGTGTGGCGAACCTTGACTTGTTCCCCGTCGATTTGAATCACCCCTTCCTGCAGTTGAGCCCGGTAGGCTTTTTCGGCGGCGAATATCTCCTCCGCGATGTCCGCGTAACGCAGGCGGACGAAGTAAAAACCGGGTGAGCCATCCGGGTAGGGCACGATCCTTTCCACTGCCAGGTCGCTGAATTTCGTACTGCTCTTTGCAAGGTCATATTCATTCTGGATCATGATGAATACCGTGTTATCGTCAAGCGGGAGCTTTTGTGCGAGGTACCCCAGAATGCTTCCCATCTCGAAAGGCAAAGGGTCATTCATGAAAAAGCGCGCGATGACGTCGGTGCCGTTCGCCCAGGTAGGTGTCAGGACGATGCGGGTTGCGGGATGGTCGCTCTGGTATTGATTGATAATATCGAAGATTTGGAACGCGCCGTACTGCATTCCGCCCAGATCGTAGATGCGGTACCAGGTTGGACCATTCCGGATCGCATCGACAAGCACGTATACGTTGGTGCCGGTCAGTACGGCGAAGACCGTCAAGGCGAGGAACACATACCGCAAGCTCCACCTCCTTATCTTCGCGGCGATGTGCGTGCGTTTGACGCGCCTGGCATACCATGCAGGCGCACCAGAGATCGACAACGCAAGCAGGCAGGCCAGGATGGAGACCGCGATTCGATCCGGCATATGACCCGCGAAATACGCCGCGCTCCCTCCCGCGATAAGAACCAGGGCGGCGGCTAGGATCCTTTGCCTGCTCCAGCCGGCCTGGCGGCTTAATTCAGCCAGACGACCCCCCGGGTTTTCCAGCCAGAGCAGTACCTGTTCGAGACCGATCGCGGTCAAAATAGCGGCTGGAACGACGAAAACCATGGCGCGTGTAATTCCGGTGGCTACGAAAGCGGTGGCTACAGGAGACATCAGCAAGGCGAGCAGGATGGTACGCGGCGTCGACTCGCGCACCCGGCGCAGGATATGCACCAATCCGAGCAGGGCAAGAGGCAGGGTGGCCATCATGATGTGCCCATATCCCTTCATCAAGTGACGCTCAAGATCGCGATTGTTGGGCGTATACCAGTACCATGCGCCGAGGCCAAGGAAGTATTCAGAGAAGTAATGCAGGATCTTTTGCGAAAGCGGGGTATCCGCAAATACATAAGAGCCTAATGTATGCAGGTGGGCTACCGCATTGTCCGGATCGATCAGGCGGAAACGGATGTATTGAATGGACAGGATGGCCAGCAAAACAAGCGCCTTTACTACCGTGTCGCGGTTTTTCCAGTGATATCCCCAGTCCGAAACCAGCAGCGTCAAGGCGGTTACAGGTACCAGCACCTGCCCCGGGCTGTATGTATAGAATCCCATTGCCCCCAGAAAGAGCGCCAGGTACAAATATCGCGGCGAGCGGTTCCGGTAATACAGGTAGGCACATAGCGCTCCCGCATAGAATCCCACAAACTCCGCGGTCTCCCAGGCGGTGCGCGAATGCAGGAACCAGGCCGGGGTAATGGACAGGAACAGCGTCCCCGTCCACCAGTATTTCACCTTGAGCGCGTCTCTCAGGATTAATCCAACCGAAATCGCCGCGATGACCGTGACCAACGCCGAGGTGGCACGTGTAACGACTGCCGACTTGCCAAAGAGCATGAACCCCAGCCATTGGAGATACACGCCCATTCCCAGTGTAAAGTAATCGCCGTTCCTAAAGGCCGGCGGGAACAACCCGGCGTGGGAGTCTCGATATCTCTGCGAAACCAGATCGGCAACAAATTGGGTTTGCAGGGCTTCATCGGTAAAAAAGTAGATCGGGAATTTGGCGAGTCCAATAAGACGCGTGGCGATATAAACCACGACGGCTCCAACAAACAACCAGGTCGCCAGGTCACGGTTCTTTACAAAGGTTTTGACTGTCTCGAAGGCCGGCCGCAGCCGCTTCTCAAGAGCGCCCGGTTTTTTCTTCCTGGCCGGACGCAACGGCTCTGTCTTTTCCACCCTCACCTTTACCGGCACCCTCCCTTGCTTTTCCCTACCCGCCTCCAGCGTGATCTGCCATTTCGTGCCGGGTTTTACTGAAAGGTCCGCTTGCCAGCTTCGAGGGGAGGGGATCCGTTTCCGGGCGGTTTTTTTTCTTGGGGGCATCTTGGTCATTTCTGCAGGCAAATGCCGACTGATTATATCCCTGCTCAGGCCCGTTCTCTCATCGGGGATAGACTGGCATGATGGAAGACCTTCCCGTCGATTTCTTCATCCACGATCCATCTTTTTTCGCACCGTCAGGTACAGCCTGTTGCCCATGGACAACTGCGCTAGCGCAGTTTGAACTCCCATACATGAACCTGCAACGGAGGTGGGGAAGAAAAATCCAGCATCTCCATGCGAAGAAGCCGGACCCGCTGAGATTTGGGAAGTTCGAAAGAGAGTTCCAGTGTGTCTTGCAGTCCCTCCCCCTGCGATCGTGTAAACGATCGGTTGTGCATCCAGTGTTGGATAGCACTCCAGGGTGATTCGAACGTAAGCGGAACCAAGGATGAGGGAAAATCCTGTGATCTCACGCGGCTCAGGAAAGGTCAATTCGACAACGAGAGGATTGGCTTCGGCGGTCTTTGCGAGGGTTTGCGGATTGTCATCGAAGATCAGCCTGATCGCATCCGCCTGAGCGCCGGCGTCCAGGCGCGAGTGCCGGACGATCACCTCCTGGTCATCGATTGTAACCATCGATTCGTACAGGATCTGACGCCGTTCGGCTTCCGCAGCGAACCTATCGTCGACGGTATCCACATACCGCAACCGGGCAAAATAGAATCCGGGGCTTCCATCCGGATAAGGCAGGATCCTCTCTACATGAACATCCTTGAATTTGCCGCTGTGGGTCATGCGATCAAATTCACGAGAGGTCATGATGAACAACATTTCATCGCGGAGAGGCAACTTGTTCCATAGATGGCTTTCGATGCTGGCCAGCGTGATGGGCAAAGGATCGCCAAGGAAGAAACGTGCCACGGTCATTGCCCCATTCGTCCAATTCGGCGAAAGGATGATCTGTGTATCGGGATGCCCGAGTTGATACTCCAGTATCTGATCAAACACCTGAAACGCTCCATATTGCATTCCACCCAGATCATAGTCCCTGTACCAGGTCGGTCCATTTCCAAGAGCGTCTTGCAGGAGGAAAATATTCGTGCCGGAGAGAATCGCAAAAACGATCAAGACGATCGCTGCCCGCGGTCGACGCTCGATCTTGCGGGGCCGCTTGAGCCGTTTCCAAAAAAGGTGGTGAGCGATCCGTTCGAACACTCCAGAGGCTTGCAGTGCAAGCAAGGCGGTCAATGCGCCCACAACGACGCGGTCGATAAACTCCTTGGAGACAAGAATGATCAGCATCCCCGGCAACAGGATCAATACAGCCGAGAGAACACGGCCGCGAGTAATTCCCTTGCCCCTGGCAAGGTCAGCCAAATGGTCGGCGGGATTTTCAACCCAAGCCAGAGCCCGGTCCAAACCAAGACCAGTGAGAATCGCCGCTGGAACCACGAACGCCAGTGCACGCGTGATGCCGGTTTGCACAAGGGCCGCTGCCATGGGCGCCGTCAACAACGCAATCAAAACGGTGCGATGGGCGGATTCACGCAGAGTCCGCACGATATGCGCCAGGCCCAGGAGGGCGAAAGGCAGTGTGGCCAACATGATGTTGCCATAACCCTTCATCAGGTGGCGTGCAAGATCGCGCTCATTGGGCAGATACCAATACCAGGGACTGATGCCGATGAAATATTCCTTGAAATACTGGATGATCTTCTCCAAGGCGGGAACATCCCAGGTCAGGTAGGATCCTAGATGATACAGCTGATCGACTGGCACATCGGGAAAATCGATCAAGAATCGAAGGTAGGAAAGTGCCAGGATCATCGCCAAAGCTGCGCCCAGCTTAATCGCAGGCAAGTTTCTCCGGTGATAGCTCTAGTCCGATAGCAGCAGAACGACCGCCGTGGCCGGGATGATCAACTGGCCGGATCCCTTTTTGGATCTCATTTCAACGCTCGCGCAAGGGGATTTTCCACACGATTATCACGCGCTCAAACAGGGTTGATTCCGGCGCTTGGCAGGGTAAAGCAGAATGTAGATCCCTTGCCCACTTCGCTTTCCACCCAGATCCGTCCACCATGCACTTCAATGATTCGTTTCACCAGGGCAAGACCAATACCCGTGCCCTCGACCTTGGGATCCAGCTTGTTGAACAGGCCGAAGACGCGCTCATGATGCGCCGGATCAATCCCAATCCCGTTATCCTTCACAAAGAAGATCTGTCTGCCATTCTGCTCCCCGCGTTGACCGACCTCGATTTTCGGGTGCCGGTTCCCCCCCATGAACTTGGCGGCGTTGTCGATCAGGTTTTGCAGAACCTCCACCAGGCGCTGATGATCGCCGAAGACCTGCGGCAGATTTGGCTGGACATCAATCGTTACGTTGATTTCCTTTAGTCTCCCGTGCAGCATGTCAACTGCTTCCTTCACCAGTGTTTCAAACGGGATGCGGACGGGGGTATTCATCATGCGCCCGATGCGGGAGAGTTCGAGCAGTTCGTTCAGCAAGCGCTGCATCTTTTTCACCGCATCCTGGATGCGCAGCATATCCGCACGAAATTGTTCCATGTTTCCGGATTCAGCCGCCTTTTCCAAATATCCGAGAAAACCGATGATCGTGACCAGCGGTGATTTCAAGTCGTGGGAAACGGTATAGGTAAAGCGCTCCAATTCTGCGTTCTTGCTTTCAAGCTCCCGCACCAGGCGTTCGCTTAACGCCAGTTCGGATTGCAGAGCGGAAAACAAACGCGCGTTTTCCAAAGCCACCGCCGCCTGATTGGCAAGGCCGGCCAGCATGTTCAGATCGTCCTGGTCATACGCATTCATCTCATAGCTTTGCACCGAGATCACCCCGATCACCTTTTCGCCAAAGATCAGGGGTGCGAACATCAGCGAGTCCGCGATTCGCTCCTTACTACCCAGAATGATCCGGTTTTCGGTTTCGGTGGATCCGCTCTCAGCCCATTGATTGATCAGAAGCGGTTCGCGGGATCGGATCGTGCGGCCGGAAAAGGTCTTATCCGTCACCGGCGTTGGATTCTGTTCCCAGCGGAGGTCCCTATCGTACATCAACGGAAAGGAAAGCAAGTTGGTGTGCTCGTCATACAAGCCGATGAAGAAAAAGTCCACCCGCAGGCTCTTCCGGGCTTGTTCGAAAATGGTTTTCATCACTGTGTCCAGGTCGGTTAATCTGGAGATCGTCCGGCTGACCTCGTTCAATATTGCCAGCCGATCCGCCCGCTGCTGCGTTTCGCCAAACAACCGGGCATTTTCAAGCGCAATGGCAATCTGGTTGGCAAATGCCAGAGCTATCTCCACGTGATGTTCGTTGAACTGGTTCTTCTTTTTCCCGTCGAGGCAGACCACGCCGACGATTCGGCCGCGCGTCTGCAGCGGAATGGCCAGCCAGGAATTGACATAGTTGTGCGGAATGGTCTGGAAGTCAACCAGTTGCTCCTGGACGTTGTTATTCAAAATATACGCGACATCCCCCGTGAGTATCGGCAAAGACGAGTTGGATTCACTGATTGGGAATTCGACCGCGGATGTCCGGAAGACCTCGGGCAGGTCACGTCCGCCAATGAATCGTTGGTAATCTCCCACCACTTTCCAGATCGAGGCGGAATCGTACGGTATCACCCGCCGTATCTGGTCGAGGATACGCTGGATGATCTCGTCGAATTCCAGTGTGCCAACCAGGCTGGTCAGGCTCTCTCGCAGCGTTTCGGATTCGGCATTCCGTTCGGCTAGTTCATGGATCAGGCTCTCGCGCTCCAATTCAAACCGCCGGCGGGGTGTGATATCGCGCAGAATGCCTTCGTGGTAGAGCACGTTTCCCTGTTCATCGTGCACATATCGCCCATGGTCCTCGACCCAGATCTCGGAACCATCCTTGCGGCGCATGCGAAAGACATCCACCTTCTCCTGTCCGGTATCCAGGAACAGGTTTTCACGGTCTACGGGTGCAAAATACATCTCGCGCTTGATGTCCACTGTAAGCATCTCCTCCCGGCTCGCATACCCGAACATGCGTACCATGGCCGGGTTGACATCCAGGAACCTTCCTTCATGGGTGCTGCGGTATATCCCATCCAGCATGCCGTTGAACAAGTTGCGGTAGCGCGCCTCACTCTCGCGCAGGGACTTTTCTGCGTTTCTCTTTTCGGTAACGTCATTCACCAGCACCAGTTCGGCCGGCCGGTCTGCAAATTCCAGGGTATGCGAGGTAATTTCCACGTCAATCAACGTACCGTCCTTTTTATAATGGCGCCACGTGCCTGCCTCGTCAATCCCACTGGTTACATGCGCGACGTTCTCGAGAAGCCTCGGCGGATCCTCGGGAGGGCGAATATCCTTGATGGTCATGGACATGAACTCTTCCACGGAAAAACCGTAATGTCTCACAGCCGCATCATTGACCTTGAGGAATTTCAGGGTTTCAAGGTCATAGATCCACATCGGAAAGGGATTGCTCTCAAACAGGGAACGGTAGCGCGCCTCGCTGGACTTCACTTCATTCTCAGCCTGCTTGCGGTCTGTAATATCCTCAAGCGTACCCTCATAATGGAGAATGCGGCCGTCAGGGTCGCGGATCGCGCGCACATTCATGGCAGTCCAGAAGGTGGAGCGATCCTTGCGGTATTCCAGGGATTCAAAATCGAGGAGTTCCCCTGCCTCATCCAGTTGCCGACGCACTTCGTCCCTCGTTCCGGGGACGGCATAGACCTGCGTGGATATATCCGTTATGGCCTGGATCATGTCCTCGGGCGAATCGTATCCGTACATGTGGGCCATGGCCGGGTTGACGGTGATAAATCGTCCCTGCGGAGTGCTCTGGAAGAACCCATCCACTGCGTTCTCAACAATATCGCGGTATTTTTCCTCAGTATGTTTCCTTTCCACCAATTCCTGCTGCAGCTGGCGGTTGGCGGCGATCAGTGACTTGGCAACCAGGCGGATCATGGTCGAGGTTGCGACCAAGATGATGGAAACCGAAATAAAATCCACCGGCACACTGCGTACGAACACATCTGGAACATAGGCACCGGATATTTCCCCGAAAACCAGCCAGGCCGCGCATAGGATTGTGTACAGGGTCAGCAGGATCATGATGCGCGTGCGGATGACCAGGCTGGCAATGATCAGTACCGCCGGGAGTCCAAGCAGGCTGATTTGATGGATCCCGAGCCCGTTGGTGGCTACCAGGGTGATCATGGAGATCATCACAACCGCCAAAAGGGTTACAGCCAGTTCAAATTTACCGCGGCGAACCAGGGGAAAAGATGCCAGCGTGGGCAGCAGGCTCAGGGACATGATCGAGGCGCTCAACGCGTTTTCGCTGTACAGCAGGATGAGCACGCCGCCACTCACACCGACCAGGATCAGTACAAGAAACCAGTAATGGATCCTGCGGATCCTGGCCACGTCCCCATACAGGCGCTCGAGTTCAGTGGATTTTAAATCGCCATCCAGGGATGAATCCGTCATAGATTAATCTCCCGATCTAGGAATTTCCGCCGATCGCACGAGTCTCCAATTCCGGACCATATTCCATGTTCACAGCGAGATCGATCTTCAGTGAATTACCGGATCGCTACATTTCCCAGAGTGAAAAAGAACGTGGCGCCCTCCCCGACCCTGCTTTCGATCCAGATCCTGCCACCGTGCATCTCGATGATGCGTTTGACGATGGCCAGGCCGATCCCGGTGCCTGCCGCGTTCGCATCCAGTTTTTCAAACAATTCGAACACCTTTGCATGGTATTGAGGATCGATCCCCATGCCATTATCCCTGACGAAGAAGATATCCGAATCCGCATCCCGTCGAACGCCGATCTCGATTTCCGGATTCGGCTGGCTGTCCATGTATTTGGCTGCGTTTTCGAGCAGGTTCTGCAAGGCTTCCACCAGGCGCGGACGGTCTCCATATACTTCCGGCAGATTCGGCTGAAGACTGACTTTGATCCCTCCGGCCTCCAATCGTCCATGGACCAGGCTCAGGGCTTCCTGGGCGAGGTCTCTGAACGGAATGGATTCGAAACAATTGGTCATGTGACCGACCCGGGCCAACTCGGTCAATTCCCCCAACAGATGCTGCATCCGGTCGGTCGCATCCTTGATGCGTTGGATGTCCGCCTCCAGACGCACGAAATCGCCGGCGTGCGAATCCTGTTCCACGAATCCGAGGAATCCTCGAATGGTGACCAGCGGCGATTTCAGGTCATGCGAAACGGCATAGGCATAGCGCTCCAGTTCAGCGTTCTTGTTCTCGAGATCAGCTATGAGTTGCTCGCGCTCCTGCTCGGCCTGCTTGAGCTCTGTAAGATCGATAAACACGCCATGGATATATTGAGGAACGCCGGCCTGGTCTCTGACGATCACCGTTTCATCCTGCACCCAGCGCCATTCCCCCGCCTTGGTTCGCATGCGGTATTCGACGGAGGAGCGATCCTTCTTGGTTACATAACGACTCACGTCCTCCTCCACCCTCGACCGATCATCGGGATGGACCAGAGTGGTCCAGAAGGTCGGCCTGCTCAACCATTCCTCGGGGGTATACCCGAGCAGGCGTTCAATCTGCGGGCTGATGTACAAGGAGGATCCCAGCTCGTCCGGTTTGTCTCGGTAGGCCACGATGGAGGTCGTTTCCACTAGCGTGCGATACAGGGTTTCCGCTTCCTTGAGGGCTTCTTCCGCCCGTTTGCGATCAGCAAGCTCCTGCTGCACCATCGAGTACAACCGTCCATTTTCAAGGGCAACCGAGGCGAGCCTGGCAAAGTGGCTCAAGAGCTCAATGTCCTCCTCGCTGAACGAGCGGCCGGGTTCCAGGTGCGCTAAGCCCAACACACCAACTACACGGGATTGCGAAGTCAGAGGGACCCCCGCAACCGCATGAAAATCAATCCCATTAAATTGCAGGGACCGGCCCGCCCAGGCTTGGTAATGAGGGATGTTCAAGGGCTGCCCGCTCATCCACACCTTGCCGGCCAAGCCCTCCCGCGGCTTGAGATTCTTTCCAATGGAATCGGCGTACACGCCCGTGCCGACCGTCATTTGCAATGTCTGTTCATCCGGCTGGACAAGATAAAGAAATCCATGTGACGTATCCATGATCTGCGCCGCCTGTGAAACGACGGTTCTCAACACTTCGTTCAATTCCAGCCGGCTCATCAGGACCAGGGTGGATTCCTCCAGGGCGGAGAGAATCCGATTTCGTCGTTGAAGACCGCTGTACAGCCGCGCCTGACGGATGGCCAGGCTGATATGCTCTCCCAGACCGGTCAGGAGTTTCAGATCGGATTCGGTCAGCTTGGTATCGTGCGTGCTCTCTACGTTCAGCGCGCCGACCGCATGCCCTTCATCGAACAAGGGAATGCAAATTTCGGACACCAGGTTTTCGATCGCGCCGAGAAACTCCGGTTCGGTCCGCACGTCCTCCAATAAAATCGGTTTGCCGCTTCGGACGGAACGGCCGATGACGCCCTGGGACAACGCGATCTTTGGAATGGTTTTTGCATACCCGACCTGGTGCTGCAGGCACAAAGTATCCCCCTCGAGCAGGTAAATGCTGACCAGGGTGTACCCGAACGAAGCCGCGATCGATTCGACGACATTTCGAAGCAGGATGGGCAGGTCCAGCTCCTGCGCCATGGCCGTACGGACCTGCCCTACCAGGGCCAGTTCCTGTGTTTGTTTCTGTGTCGTTTCATACAATTGACGAAATCGCTGCTCGCTCTCCAGCAGGGATTTTTCCATGAGTCTGCGTTCCACCAATTCGCGGTGGGCGTGCGCCAGCGAGACTCGCATCCCCATGGTGGCCATGCGAAGAAGCGCGGTCACCATGGTTGCAATAAACATTTGCGTGAGCAGGATGAGCCGGTTCGAGTAGGCTAATTCCACGGCGTGTGGCAGATAGCCGAACTCATCCGCGAGGATCAGGAGCAATCCCTTAACTAAGGTCAAGGCCAGGTAAGCCACAGCCTGCCCAAATCCATCCAGAATGGCCGCGCCGAGGATCACGACGATATTTCCCGCGAAAGCCGGCGCCTTTACTCCGCCCTGTGTGACCTCTGCGGCGGTGACGGAGAGCCACATCCCCAGGACAAGCACCCGGCTGGCTGCCCGCACGTGACCGCTCCGCATGAGCCACTGCCCCCCAAGGTAGATCAGGTACAGGGGCAGGACGAAATACCAACATGGTGGCCACCCTGCGGCAAACACAGGCATCAGAATGGTAAAGATGACCATGCCGATCAACAGGATATTCAGGATGTTGTTTAGTTCACGGGACTTGAGGGTCTTCTCCAGATCCCCTTCGAAGACTGGTGCAGAAAACAGGGCTTTGATTCTCTGGATCATCGTCCATGTCACCCGGGTTATCAAGAGATTGTACCCCCCTGCCTTGGGAAGGGGAGAAATCATCATGGAGCGGCAATGGTGAAGACAGTTCTTCGAAACCTTCCTTTTCCGAGAGTTCTTCGCACCTTCACACTCTCTTTACAATCCCTGCTTATGATGGGATTCCAGATAAAGGAGAATTCAAATGAAGAATATTTGGAAATGGATCGTTGGCGCCTTGATCACACTGGTGTTTCTGTTCGCCCTGCCCTACTTCCTGCGCATATTCCCCGCCTGCGGCGGCATGATGGGTGGATCTGCGGCATGGCGTCACCCATGATGGGCGGTTTTGGTTACTCCCCCCTGGGAGGACTGTGGATGGGTTTTGGAATGCTGCTCGCCTGGATCATCCCGCTTGGGATTCTTTTCCTGGTCATCTACGGCGCGGTGCGCCTGGCAAACCGAGCGGATCCGCCTGCTCCGTCACAGACCTGCGCCAATTGCGGGAAAAGTGTACAGACGGGCTGGAAAAATTGTCCGCATTGCGGCGCACCGATTTAGCATCAGGCTGAGTAAATCCATCAATGACTAAAACGAAGAAGGGACGATCGTGAATCCGTCCCTTCTTTGTGCGCCTGATTGAAGAGTCGCCAGTCAGTTTAGGGCGCCAAAATACCGCGGTCTGCAAACGCCTGATGCACCGCCTTCGACGTGGCGTGATTGTACAGGGCTTCGGCGGTATCCACCGTGACCTGCGCCGCGGCAGGCATTGTCGTATCGGGCGCGAAGGAGAATTGAGCCTCGAGGATGATCGTATCGGCTGTCACATTGCCAAGGGCATTCCGAATATCCCAGAGGGCGCGCGACCAGATCTGCCCGTCGTGATGGACGCGACCGTTCAGATCCTCGGGATAATGCAGGTTCCCGTCGCCGCGAGTGGTCACGCTGATGGGCGGCGATGTCCCCGCCGCATTGGACATGGACAACCTGCAATCCGAAAAATCCTTTGATGGATTGAACGCCTATTCACAGACAAAACTGGCGATGATGGCGTTGATGTTTGAATTTGCCCAGCGCGAAAAAGATGTGACTATCAACGTCTGTTATCCTGGTCAGGCCAGCACCGCCATGACGCAGGGCGTCACGCCCGAAATGTTTCCCCGTGCCATGCGCTGGATTTTTCCCATCTTCAAATTTATGACGCGCGACGATGGCGGTAAGTCCGCGGCAAAGGCTTCGCGCTCATCGGTATATCTTGCGTCTTCGCCTGATGTTGAAGGCGTAACAGGAAAATACTTCGACACGAATTGCAAAGAGGCGGAATGGTCGCCTGTGGTGAGGGATGCGGCGACGCGCGAGAAGTTGTGGAAGATTGTAGAGTCGTTGATTTGAGAGTTTAGGCTTCGGCGAAGGTCAATTCGAAGGAGTCGGCGCGTTCGTCGAAGCGCTGACGGGCTTCCTGCACGGCGCCGGCGTTTTTCTCTGCCCACGCGCCGAGCATCGAGATGGGTTCGAGCAGTTCTTTGCCAATGGGGGTGAGGGTGTATTCCACCATCGGCGGAACGACGGGATAGACCTTACGATTGACGATTCCGTTCTGTTCAAGTTTGCGCAAGGTTTGAGCGAGCATTTTTTTGGAGATGCCGCCGATCTCGCGCAACATGCGGTTGTGGCGGTTGATTCCGCGCGCGATGGAAACAAGCACAAGGGTCGCCCATTTGTCAGCGATGATTTCGAGAGTCTGCCGCGATGGGCACATTTCGTTCAATACATTGGGCGGATATTTTGTCTGCATGGTTACCTCTGGGTAACTGGGTTACTAAAAAGTGCGTTCTTGGAAAGAATCGCATTGGCGAATAAGATTGGATTATATCTGAAAACGGAGCCTGCCATGCACATGCGCGTTGTGAATATGAGAATCAAGCCCGAACTGGTGGAGATGTTCAAAGCGTCTTCTGCGGAGGGGATCGAACAACTGCTTGCCGAGCCTGGCGTGGTCAGTTCGGCGTTACTGCAAAAGGTGGACGAGCCTGCCAGTTTTCTGTTCATCGAAGCGTACGTCAGCGCGGAAGTGTACGAGGAACATTTGAAGTCGGATTGTTTTCTCGACTGGCAGAAGCAGGTCGTGTCGCTGTTGGACGGGGAGGCGGCGTCGGTGGAGTATGAACCTGTCTACCCGCCGAAAGAGGCTTGGGTGCAGGAATCCGCTCAAGGCGTGGAAGGAGGCGGATGATTGGGAGGAGGAAAGTGTTCTGGCGTTGTGAATGCCGGTAAGTCAGGTTAAGTCCAGATTGTGAAATTCATCCAAAAAATAAACAAGGAGAAGAAGTCATGAAGTATTTTGCCTATAGCACGTTGAAGCCTGTCGCCAGGTTTTTTATGGCGCTGAGCACAAAGTTTTCCAAGCCGAAGCCGCCCACTTATATTGATCCGCTTTTGGTGACCGAAATCGAAACGGGTTGGGGGCTGGTTAAGGATGACCGCATTCGCGAGTTGTACTGGCGGAAGGATGAGATGGGCTCGGTGGTGATTCTGGAAGCCAACAGCCAAGCCGAAGCGGAGGGTATTGTCAACAGCCTGCCGTTTGCAAAAAAGGGTTACATCTCGTTCAAGGTAATTCCTGTCGGTTACTTTGAACCCTACGAAGCCGTGTATCTGCGATTGCAGAATTCATAAGGAGATTGAAATGAGAGTTATCGCGATTAGCAAATTAAAATCGGGCGCGGCAAAGGAAAAAGCCGCCGCGTTGAACGCCAAAGAATTACTCAAAGAATGGGAACTTCAGAAGGCGGATGTGATTCGTCAGGTTCATTCGCGCGCTGACCAGTTCGGTTCCATCTTTATGATGGAAGTCAAAACTGTGGAAGATGCAAAAGCCAAACTTGCGTCGCTCCCGCTTGTAGCGGAAGGGGTGATCGAGTTCGATCTGTTCCCCTATCAGGCGTATGAAGCGTACGGAAGCATCTTCGGTAAGATCGCTTAGGGAGTCAACCACAAAGGACACGAAGTACACAAAGGATTTTTGTCATTCCTTCGTGACCTCTGCGGAGCGCCCTGCGGGTTGTGTCCTTTGTGTTTAATTTCTTTGGAGTTTCCCATGTCTAAAACCCGTCTCGAAGCATTCAGCGATGGCATGTTCGCCATCATCCTGACCATTCTCGTGCTTGAACTGCACGTCCCCGAATTGGAAAGCGCTTCCTTTGAAGCCTTCCGCATTGGCATGATTGAACTCGCGCCCAAATTTTTCGCCTTCCTGTTCAGTTTCTTCATCATCGCCATCTTTTGGGTGAACCATCACGCCATTATTCACCACGTCCACAAAGTGGATACGAAACTGCTGTGGCTCAACATGGCGCTGCTATTCTTCTCCAGCCTGTTCCCGTTCATCACTGCCTTTATCGGCGACTACATGCTGAATCCCTTTGTGGTGGCGTTGTATCCGCTCAACATGGCGCTCGCCTCGGTGACCATCAACGCGCTGTGGAAATACGCCTACGTGGATACCGACCTTGCCCCGAACAACATGACCGACGAAGAAAAGCAGGCGCGAATGAAACGCGACAGATGGGCGCTGTTCATGAATCTCGCCTCCGTCGCGCTGACCTTTGTGTGGGTTCCCATTACGTTGACGATTATGGCAGTTATGCCGTTTGCGTTTGTCGCGCCTGAGTTTTTCTCGAAAAAGGAGTGAAAGTTTTGGTGAAACAGAAAGGGGCGGATGCAAGACCCGCCCCGACGATTTACCGTTTCATCGTTCTATATTTGACTCGATGCGGAGTCAAATCCTTGCCGAATTTTTCCTGCATCATGGTTTCGTAACCGGACCAAACCCCTTTGCGCCTTTCCAAAAGAGCCAGAAGATTAGAACCACTTCGCCGATGAAGGTGAATTGAGAAATGGATAAGCTGTATGCAGGCGAAAGTAGTTTACCGAAACCGTCTATTATGTAACCAGCCGCCGCTACTACGAGTAAAACCGCCAGCCATTTGGGCACGTAACCAGATTTGAAAGTGAGATAACCAAGCAATAGCAGATGAAAGCCGAAGAGAATCAGGGATTTATCCCAGATGCTTTGGAAGGCTTTCAAGTATGACATTGCTTGAACACCATCCGCGGAAAGGACATTCAAGGCAGGGGGAAGTTGAATGATGGCAAAGGCAAAAATGACGCCGTAGATCACTCTCAACCATGCTGTGATCGCGGAGAGTTTTTTATCCGCAGGACGGAATACGATATACATCGCCCATGCCACGATGATATCGAGCAATGCCACAATTAAGAGAAGGATGATGGCGGTGCGGAATGCTCCCATGGAGTTCAGGATGTTTTGGGCGGTTAGAGCGGCGTCATCAAATTTGACAAGGCTTTGGAAGGTGTTCAGATAGGCAATTGGAGCGAGAATTGCCATCAGCAACAGACCTGCGCCAGCGATGATGGCGGCAGTGCGTAAGGAGATATTTGTAAAGCGGGATGTGGTGTTCATTCTTTTTCCTTTATAAAATGGAGGGCGACGTCTCGTCGCCCTGTTGGGGGGATGAAACGATAAGGGGCAAAATGACCTCGCCCCTACAAAATCATTATCTCTTCATCGTTCTATATTTCACCCGATGCGGGGTTAGATCTTTGCCGAATTTTTCGGTCATCATAGTTTCGTAATCAGACCAGTTGCCGATGTACATCTTGGCGACGGAGTCGCCTTCGTAGACGACGATGTGGGTGCAGATGCGGTCGAGGAACCAGCGGTCGTGGGAGACGACGAGGGCGACGCCTGTGGTTTCTTTGAAACCCGTAGCATCTCTTCAAAGTCTATTTGCTTCTTAAATTACGGGATACCCCAAAATCGAATCGTGCCATCAAATGAACTGGTAACAAGCAGGTTGCCGTCTTCCGAGAAATCCAAACCTGTAACAATACGGGTATGCCCTTTGAGTGTCCGCAGGAGTTGTCCATCGCTGACCTGGATGAGCACTATATCGCCTTCCTCTGGTGAATTTCCCACTGCGATCAGGCTGGAATCGGGGGAAAATGCGATGGGGGAGGTTTTCCAGTCGTCATAATTTACAAAACGCAAGGGAATGCGGCGGAGAAGACCGCCTGAAGCACTATCCAGTATATCCAATCCTATCTCGTAGGTATCCGAGAAATCCGGCCCTGGTTTTGTCGTTGTCAGCGCGAGCAATGCATTGTCGGGGGAGATTGCCTGATCAAGGAGATAGAATGTAGCGAGTCCTTTTTGGTTCAACGGAACGCCGTCAAAATCGAAAATGGACAAATACCATTCCCTCATGTGCACGATACCCTCAGGGCTAAGTGTCGGTGGGATTTCATTTGTACATGGTTTTTCACCCTTACGCCAAAACGTAACGATCAGAGATTGGTCCGGGCTGAGCAGCAACTTTGAAACATCTGTGCTCAGACATCCGATACGTTTTACCTCATTAAAGTTCGTGGATTGTTTATAAATAACGGTGTCGCCGTCCGTCAATTCCAGGATATAAAGCGCCTCGTCGGTGTTTTGAAGCGCAACGGAGACGGTAGTGTCCTCCGTAAAATCAAGATAATAGTTATCTACGTAATGGTCACGCGTCACTTCCATTTTTTCGAGAGACCATTGATATTCGTAAGATTCGGACCAGCCTTTATCGAGAAAGACCAAATACTGGTTATCATTGGTGAAATTCAAATCAAAGTGGCGATAAACAATGTTATAACTATCGCCTGTGGACATGTCAGCCTGCAAAAACTCACTTAGAGGGGACCCGCTCCCCGTCTCCCAAATCGTAACATAACCGAGGCTCGATACTGCCGCCACATATTTCGAATTTGGTGAGATTGCCACATCATCGAGCGGGCTGACGCCAAAGTCCGCGATGGGACTGCCGCCAAAAGTCAACGTCTCTTGCGATGTGCCATTCTTGATGCTCCATACCTTGACCGTATTGTCACTGGAAATACTGATGGAATTCCCGCCTGTCCCCAAGAAAGCGATTCTTTGAACCCCTAAATGATCTGCTACTGTCAATTCTTGCAGCCTTCGCTCCTGGTATGATCCTTCCTTCGCTTCAACCTTTACCTCTGCTACCTGCCAGAACTTGATTTTCGAACCCTGCAACACGCTAGCAAAGTATTTTCCATCCGGAGAAAACCTAACCTGCATTGCCCCGCCCTCGGTAACGTAGTTGCGCGACCGGTCGATGTCGAGATTCCACAAAACCACTAGCCCACTGGTTGGGTCCATACCGCTCCAGCCCACGGCGATGGATTTCCCGTCCGGTGAGAATGCAAAATCATTTACTTCGCCCCAGGGCAATTCCAACCATTGTTTTTGAATATCGCTGGATGACTCGACTAAATTGAGATGCCAAACTGAAACGTTAACTTTCTCCGGCTTACAGATTGGTTGCTGTTGTGCACCGGGGAAATCACAAAATGCTGGAACAATCTCTTTTTCAACAGTATAAGGTCCTGTTTGTTCTAGATAATATTGTCCATCTGGTGAAACGGTTCTCCCTTGATCCATTTGCTCGGTGAGCTCTGGGACGACCTGGGAGATGGAATCAGCATTGTCAAAATGATTAATGCGTTCAAGGGTATTTCCATCGTAGACATCAACGCCCTGGTCGCTCCGCACGGCGAAAACTTCACCATCTGCCGCAACTGCGATTTCCCGAATGCTTTCATCCTTACCCCATTTGGCAAGTCCGACGATACGCGAAGCGCTGCTGACCGAAATAGGCGTTGACGGTAACGGAATCCGGGTCCCAACGCCGGCCGGCGCAGGCGTCGGCGTAACAGTTGGTGTTGCGCTTGGTATTGTAGTCGGTGTTGCGCTGGATTGTTCTGTGTAGGGTGAAGTTGTGACGACAGTTTGTTGAGTTTCGATCCCCGGTTGGTTTCCACCGCATGCATTTACAAGAAATGCAAGCACCGCAAACACGGCCCAGATTATATGCTTGTTCATAATCGGCCCTCCCGTTTCTACCAAAACTATACTACCTTTAGATGTCTTTTTCAAGCCTTTTTTGAGAATATCAGCCGCTATGATTGAATCAATGACTGGGAGCAGAAAAGAAAAACACGGAGAGACGCTGGCCTCTGTCCTTAAGTATTTCAGAAGTGTCGCACACTTCGCCGCCTGGAAGACAATTACCTCTTCAGCGTTCTGTACTTCACCCGATGCGGGGTGAGGTCTTTTCCAAATTTCTCCGTCATCATCGTTTCATAATCAGACCAATTACCAATATACATTTTCGCAACGGAATCCCCCTCAAATACAACGATGTGGGTGCAGATGCGGTCGAGGAACCAGCGGTCGTGGCTGACGACGAGGGCGACGCCTGCAAATTCTTCGATGGCTTCTTCGAGGGCGCGCAGGGTGTTGACGTCGAAAA